>DATGWU010000111.1:0-4229 GCA_035299345.1 Rhizobium sp. | reverse complement strand
GCGTTTCATCCCCGCCGAGGCCCTGGTCCACCAGTCGGTCGTCGACCGCATGGCCGCCCCCCTGCCGGACGGTTCCTACCGACCGGAAAACCTTCCCTCCCGCTACCGGATCGAACCCTGGTAGGCCGGAACGCCGCAGGGGGTCTCGACAAAAACTCTGGAAATTCCGACCGCGCTGCTATACTTTCCCTCGAAGTGATTTGAGACATGGTTCCGGAGTACCGCTCCGGGACCTGTTTTCTTTTATGTCTGCACCATGCAGGCGCCACATGCGAAGGAAGTCGAAATGGTAGAAAAGGTACCGATGACGCAGAACGGTTTCGTCAAGCTGCAGGAAGAACTGCGCTGGCGGCAACAGGAAGAGCGCCCGCGGATCATCGAGGCGATCGCGGAAGCGCGCGCCCATGGCGACCTTTCCGAAAATGCCGAATATCACGCCGCCAAGGAAGCCCAGAGCCACAACGAGGGCCGTATCACGGAACTCGAGGACCTGATTGCGCGCGCGGAAGTCATCGACCTTTCGAAGATGTCGGGTTCCAAGATCAAGTTCGGCGCGACGGTGAAGCTCGTCGACGAAGACACGGACGAAGAGAAGGTCTACCAGATCGTCGGCGACCAGGAAGCCGACGTGAAGGCTGGCCGCATCTCGATCTCCTCGCCGATTGCGCGGGCCATGATCGGCAAGGAAGTCGGCGATTCGATCGAAGTCGTCGCCCCCGGCGGCTCCAAGGCCTACGAGATCCTGGCGGTGCAGTGGGGCTGAGGCCCCTGCCGCCGGAACAAGGATTGCCCGCGTGACGGATATCGCCGACGTCGAGGTCATCGCGCCGAACTTCAAGCAGAGGCTTTCCGGCGTCACCTCGACGATCATCCAGCTCGTTCCCGTCCAGAACCGGCTCGGCCAGAAGGTTGCAACCCTCGGGCCCGGCCTTCCCTCCTCGCTTCCGCGGATCGGCTATGCCGACCTGTTGCGCCTCTGGAATAGACCGCGAAGCGGGCACAAGCGCATCTGGCACGCGCGCCGCAACAACGAGATGCTAGCCGGGCTCGTGCTCCGCGATCTCCTGCGCATGCCGCTCAAGATTCTCTTCACCTCCGCATCGCAGCGCCGGCACACCCGCTGGACGAAGGCGTTGATTGCCCGCGTCGACGCCGTCGTCGCGACGAGCGCCCGCACCGCGGCCTATCTCGACGTCGAAAACAGCGTCGTCATGCACGGCATCGACACGGCGCGCTTCTTTCCGCCGGCAGACAAGGCGGCGGCCAAGCGGGCGGTCGGGCTCGATCCAGAGCGGAAGATCGCCGGCTGCTTCGGCCGCGTGCGCCGGCAGAAAGGCACCGACCTCTTCATCGACACAATGATCGCCCTGCTTCCCGACCGGCCGGACTGGATCGCGATCGTCGCAGGCCGGGCGACCGCCTCGCACGCCGCCTTCGAGACGGAACTCAAGGAGCGGGTGGCTAAGACCGGCCTTTCGGACCGCATTCTCTTCGTCGGCGAGCACACCAACATCAACGACTGGTACCGCGCGCTCGACCTCTTCGTCGCGCCGCAGCGCTGGGAAGGCTTCGGCCTGACGCCGCTCGAGGCTATGGCGACCGCCGTGCCCGTCGTCGCGACCGATGTCGGCGCGTTCCCCGAACTGATCGTCACCGGAGAGCGGGAGACAGGCGTCGTCATCCCGGCCGACGACGTCGCAGCAATGACGGCCGCCGCCGGCGCCTTCATGGACGATCCGGCACGCCTTTCCGCCGCGGGCACCCGGGCGCTCGCCCACGTTACCGAGAAATTCAGCATCGAGGGCGAAGCGCGCCGACTCGGAGAAATCTACGCGTCGCTCGCGCGGTGAAGACGAGGCGCCTTCAGCCGGTCGTCGCCGCAAACCGCGGACCGTACCCGATCGCGGTCCCGCGCAGTGCGGAGACCGGCGAATAGTTGACGAGATCGATGCCTTTCTGGCGGCAGAGCTCGTGCGCGAGCAGGATGTGCCCGACGATGCGCGCCTCGGCGCCGGCGATGCCGGACTTCGCCGTGTCCCCGGCCTTCTCGTAAAAGCGCGGCCGGTCCGCGTTCGAGATGTCGATACCGAAGAGCCCGATCGTCCGCGGCCGGCAATAGGCGGCGAACTGTATCGCGCTGATCGCCACCGACCCGCCCTGAAAGACACCGACCGAAGGATCATCCGAGAAGCCGGCGATGCCGTCGTCCGACACGGTGGCAGAGGCGATGCCGGCAAGCTCGGCGGTGCTGCGGCGCCGTACCCGGTACGGCTTGCGGATGTCGTCGATCAGGATGATGCGCTTGTCCGCGAGCCAGGAGCGGTCGAGCTCGCAGATCGCGCGGATGACGCCGACCGAGAAGAGGCAGAGCGTATCGGCGTCGATCTTCGCGCGCATCAGGTCGAAATGCCGCCAGACGAAACGCTCGTCCTCGACGGCAACTGCGAGCGGCGTGGCGATATCCCTGCCGATCAGGCTCATCGCCCCGTTGAGCAGGATCGCCGTCGCAGGGCCAGTGTCCCCGACCCGCGTCTCTTTCACCGAAGGGCCGGAGCCGATGACGAAGATCTCCTCTCCGGAACGCTCCGCCAGAATGTCGGGATGCAGCAGCGTTCCAACCTGCGCTCCCCGGTAGGTGATCGCGCCGACATCGCCTCTGGCCGCCGGCTTGACGAGGGCAAGGCCGGGCGTCCAGGTATAGGCATGGGCGAAGGACGGCCCGCGGACGAGGCGCATGAAAAGCTTGACTGCCTTCCGCCACAGGGGAGGTTTCGACCTCGATCCAGACACCCGCACTCCAATTCTTGCTGCACGCCCCTCGGCCACGTCTGGCCCATTCCCGGCCGGAACGCCGTCCCTGCCGGCTCCCGCCGCCGAAAAGGCTTGATCCCCCGTCGGGCGGACAGATAAAGACGCCTGTGCCGGCTTGGCAAGGTGCAGCGCCGAAGGAACGTGAATTGTGGCGAATGCGGTCATCCTGAACGACACCCGAGGCGACAGCCATTTCGGCTGTTTCCGGGTCATGCGTCTCATCGAGGAGAACCTCGCAAGCCGCGGCATTCGCGTGCTCGCGCGCAGCGGCGTGCGCAACGACTGGGAAAACGACCGGCCCTTCCTCGATGCCATGGCGAAGAGTGACGTCATCGTCATCAATGGCGAAGGAACGCTCCATCACGGCGCCAAAGCCGGTGGCCGGCTTCTCCGGGTGGTCGATCACCCCGCGCGCGGCGACAAGCCGGTCGCGCTGATCAACGCGATCTACCAGGAAAATCCCCCGGAGTGGTCCCGCTATCTGGAAAAGATGGCGATCATTTCGACGCGCGACTCCTGGAGCGCCGCAGAGGCCGGCCGCCACGCCGGCCGTGACGTCGGCTTCGTCCCGGACCTCTCCCTTTCCGACGGCTTCGAGGAGGCCGCGCCGGGCGTCACACGCGACCTGCTGCTGGTCGGTGATTCCGTTTCGCGTGACGTCTCGCGCCGGCTGCTGGCGCTGGCCGACTCGCGCGCCGACGCCCGCCTGCTTCCGATCCTGAAGACGATCAAGGCGAGCAAACCGCATGTGGCGGCGCCGCTGAGGCTCCTGCGGGAGGCCTATATCCGGCTCCACGCCACCGCATTCGGCTGGAAGCACGGCAATGTGCTGTTCAACAAGGATGAAGCCGGCTTCATCGACGCCCTTCAGCACGGCTACCTGCACGTGACCGGCCGTTTCCACGCCGTCTGCTTCTGCCTCTTCACCCGGACGCCGTTCCTGGCGATCGAGTCGAATTCCTGGAAGATCGCGGCGCTGATGCACGATCTCGGGCTCGGCGACAAACGTCTGGTTGGGATCGATGACCTGCCGGACCTGCTCGCTCGCCCCGACATCCTCACCTACTCCGAAGGCGAAATGCAGGCGATCGAAAAGGGCATCGCCATGTGCCTGACACGGACCGCGGCCCTCTTCGACGATATCGCCCGCCTGGCACGACGAGCCTGAGCGCCTCAACCGTCGGAATCGGCTCGATGCAGCACGAAGCGGTTGTCCGAGACCATCAGACGCAGGACGAAATCCTCTTCCGTATCGTAGTCATGCGGGGACGTCGCCTTCGTCTGCCCGCCCGAGAGCGAGCCGCTCCGGTAGAAGTCGAAGCCGTAGAGGTCGACCGACTTGCAGGGGGAGCGGCTGAGGAGCTCGATGACCATCAGCCCGGTGGTCGGCCGGTTGCCGACCCTGGAGCACAGGGCCT
>DATGWU010000110.1:0-3263 GCA_035299345.1 Rhizobium sp. | reverse complement strand
CCTGATCGACCGGTCGAAGGAAGTCTGGATCGCCGCCAACAACCCGAAGCAGCGCAGCGCGCCCGAGGAGGACGTCTACCGCTTCGCCCGTGGCTCGGTCGTGGCCGACAAGGACCTGCCCGCAGGCCATGTCATCACCGAGGCCGACATCTGGGCCCGCCGCCCAGGATCGGGTGAGATCCCGGCCTATGACTTCGACAAGGTCCTGGGCAAGCGCCTGACCCGCGCGGTGATGCGGAACACCCAGTTGAAATGGGAGGACGTGGGGTGACGCCTCCGCCCGGGCTTGGTGTCTGGCTGATCAATCTCGCCCGCTCGACGGCGCGTCGGGAAACGATGGAAGCGCGCCTTGCCGCGATCGGGCTCGACTACACGCTCTTTCCCGCTGTCGACGGGACGGCCGAATGGGATCGCCTGCAATCCACCATCCTCGCGGACGAATTTCGCCGCAACGTCGGGCGCGAGATCATGAAGGGCGAGATTGGTGCCTATCACTCGCATCTTGGCGTCTGGCAGGCCCTTCTCGACAGCCCGCACACGGTGGGACTAGTGCTGGAAGACGACGTCGTCTTTCACGACGATTTCATGGCCGCGCTGCAGCTGGCGCTCGACCACGCAGACCAGTGGGATTTCCTCAAGCTGAACAAGATCCGGGCGAAAAACCCGCGCCGCCAGGCCCGGCTTGGTCCCTACAGTCTCAACGCCTACGCCGGGCCGGCCACCGGACTTGGCTCCTACCTGATCCGGCGCGACCTTGCCGCGCGGCTTCTGCCGGCGATGCTGCCGATCCGCCGACCGATCGACCACGAGCTTGACCGCATCCATGTGCACGATTTCCGGCACTACGGGCTGGAGCCCTTCCCCAGCCACGTTGATGACGGCAATGAAAGCACGATCACCGGAAGCAATTTCGGCGGCGTGCAGAAATGGCCACTCTGGCGCCGGTTGCCGACCCTCTGGGCGCGCGCCGGCACACGCCTTGGCCGCCTTTCCTATCTCTCCCGCATGGGCCGCCTGGGAGACAAGGCATGATCCCAAAGTGGAAGCTGAAGCGTGAGCTTCTGCGCATCTGGTACAAGATCGTCGACCTGCCCGGTCGCCTCATGTCGCTTCCCGACCGTCTTGCCCACAAGCGGCGGCTCGAGGTTCACGACCGCGACTTCGACCGCATCGTCCAGTCGCAGCCCGGCGCCGTCGCCAGGCAGGAAAAGGTGGTGATCTTCCTCGTCTACCAGCCGAAAGGCGTGCCGCCTTCGGTCTACCTGACGCTCAACTATCTCATCCGCAACGGCTATGCCCCGTTGATCGTGATGAACAGCCCGATCCTGCCGCAAGATGCCAAGCGCCTTCTGGCGTCAAGCTGGCTCCTCGTCACCCGCCCCAACTTCGGCTACGACTTCGGTGGCTATCGCGACGGCCTGCGTATCCTCGGGCAGCATGGTCCGACCCCTGATCGCCTGCTGATCATGAACGACAGCGTCTGGTTCCCAATGCAGGGCGATCCGCTCCCGATGCTCGAGACGCGCCTGGACGCGGGCGGGCTGGATGCCGTCGGCCTCAACCAGGACCAGAAGGTGCGCTACCACAAGGACGGCACGCATCACTACGAACTGCGTCACCTGGAATCCTATTTCTTTCTTCTCTCGCACGCATGCATCGAGTCGTCCGCCTTCCGGTCATTCTGGGCCGACTACCGTATGTCCAGCAACAAGCCCTACACGATCAAGCACGGCGAGATGGGCTTTTCCAAACACATGATGCGTCACGGCGCCCAGTTTGACGGCGTCCTACAACGGTCAAGATTTGTAGAGGCAATCGAAAGCTGCAGCGCCGGATTTTTGCGCACCACCCTCGAATATGCTGCCTACGCGGATGACGACTATCGCAAGGAACGGGATGACCTTCTTTCCAAGTATGAGGATAGCGAAGCATGGAGACAGGAAGTCCTAGCGCACCTCCGCAAGAACGCTCTGCGGCGCCCTTTCAACACCAGTTTCTGCTATGCAGCCGATCAGCTTTTCGGCACGATCTATCTGAAAAAGAACTCGCAGACTTATTTCCATGAGATGCGCCAGAATTACTTGCGCGCTGTTCAGGATGGAAAGATTCCTGCACCGGCACCAGATGTGCTGGCCGAGATAGCGCAGATGGTCGCAGATCATGATCCCGCCAAAGCAGAACGCACCCTGTGACCAGCAGGAAACCTTGAAGGCGGCGTCTCGGAGGCGGCCTCACGCAGTCCGGTTATCACTAGCCGGAAGTTGGCCTACCTCTAGATTTGCTCCTGCCGATAGTCATTCTTTTCCAATCCCGGCGACAATTTTTCCAATGCTTTACTAACCTGAAACAACTCAACCAATAGCCGAATGTTGGGCGTGCCAAGAGGATAATCAACGTGCCGTTGCCGCCTCCATGGAAGTTAAAGCGAGAACTCCGCCGGATTTATGAGAGCCTGCTGACAGCTGTGCGCTACCGACATTTGGTCGAGTGGCTCCGACTTTCCTTTTATGAGATGGCTCCCAGTCTAAACCTTCGCGAAACCCACGGCGCCTTAACGCTGACATCGCGCGTTGCAGTTTTCGTTCTCTTTCAGCCCAAAGCCGTCGCACCATCCACTCTCATCACATTGGAATACTTGGCGCAGGAAGGATGGTCGGTCCTGGTGATATCGAACTCGCCGCTATCGCGTGAAGACCGTGATCGATTAGCCTCAAAGAGCGCCCAAGTGATCGAGCGTCCGAACCTTGGCTACGATTTCGGCGCCTATCGTGAGGGGTGGCGCTGGCTGCATGGGCGTGACCACAGGATTGTTCGTCTGATATTGATGAACGACAGCACATGGTTTCCCTTGCGTAGGCAGGACGATAGCCTGCGCAGAATGGAGATGCTGAATGCCGACCTAGCTGGGCATATATTCAAGACCGTCTTTTCTGATGACCCCAGAGATGACCATGTGGAATCGCACCTTCTCATGTTCGGTCCACGCGCTCTTCTTCATCCCGATATCCATCAGTTCTGGGCAACCTACCGGATGACCAATTCCCGGGCATTGACGATCAAGACGGGCGAAGTCGGCATCAGCCAGGCGGCAATTGGCGCCGGTTTGACCGTGAAGGGGCTGCTTGACCGTGACCGCTTGTTGACCCTGCTTGAGGGTCTAAATGACGATGAACTTAGTTTGGTTGTGGCCAATCTGGTTTTGGATGATGCCGATAGCCGGCAACTTCGCGCTGACTGGCGAGCCGCCGCCGCGACCGGTATGT
>DATGWU010000109.1:0-6139 GCA_035299345.1 Rhizobium sp. | reverse complement strand
TGAATCGGTGCTGGAAACCTGGTGGCAGCCTTTCTCCGGTCCGTTCCTCTACTATCCCGGGCGCCGGCTCGCGCCCGCTCCCCTGAGGGCATTCATCGATTTCGTGCGGTCGGTGGCGTGGACGGAGTAGAAACGGGGGTTCATTTGCCCTTCGCCGCCTGCCACAAGCCCTCCATCCGCTCCAGCGAAGCGCCTTCGAGCGTCTCTCCTGACGCTTCAAGATTACTTTCTATATATTTGAAGCGACGTCTGAATTTCGTATTCGTTCCGCGCAGCGCCTGCTCTGGATCGGCGCCGACGTGGCGGCCGATATTGACGAGTGCAAAGATTAGGTCGCCGAGTTCGTCGGTGATCTTCTCCTGCCGGCCGTCGGCCAGCGCCTCGCGCAACTCGCCGATCTCTTCCTCGATCTTGTCGAGGATGGGGGCGGCCTCGGACCAGTCGAAGCCGACCTTCGCCGCGCGCTCCTGCAGCTTGATCGCCTCGGTCAGTGCCGGAAACGAGCGCTGCACGGTGCCGAGGTGTCCGTCGTGGTGCTCCTCGGCCACGCCGCGGCGGCGCCGCTTTTCTCTTCGTTCGGCCTTCTCCTCGGCCTTGATCGTATCCCACTGCACCTTGACGGCTTCGGCGGTTGCCGCATCGGAGACGGCGAAGACATGCGGATGGCGGCGGATCATCTTCCTGGTGATCGCCTCGACGACGTCGCCGAAGGAAAAGAGGCCCGCTTCCTCCGCGATCCGCGCATGAAACACGACCTGCAGCAGCAGGTCGCCGAGCTCCTCGCAGAGGTCGTCGGGATCGTTGCGCTCGATCGCGTCGGCGACCTCATAGGCTTCCTCGATGGTGTAGGGCTTGATCGTCTCGAACGTCTGAACGACGTCCCAGGGGCAGCCGGTCTCGGGGTTTCGCAGCGCCGCCATGATTTCGATCAGTCGGCCGATGTCCTTGGAAGCTTGCATGTTTCGTCTTTCGATTAATCCGGCGCGCGGTGGCAGACCGCCTCGATGCGGCGTCCGTCCGGATCGATGACGAAGGCCGCGTAGTAGTTGGGATGGTATTGCGGGCGCAGACCCGGCGCACCGTCGTCGGTCCCACCGTTTGCGAGCGCAGCCGCATGAAAGGCGTCGACGGCGGCGCGCGACGGCGCCGAAAGCGCATAATGCGTCCTCGGATGGTTCACGAGTGTGGGGACATCCACCAGGCCGACATAGAAGTCGTCCGAACCGTCGACGGCCCAGCCGGCAGATGTCTCCGTGACGGCACATTCCACAGCCCCGAGCGGCGCGAACGCGGCCGTGTAGAAGCGCCGGGCGCGGTCGAGGTCGGTCGTGGGAAGCGAGATGTGGTCGAGCATGCCCATGGCGGCGGTCCTCCTTGCGCTGTCTTGCGGTCAGTTGAGCGGAATGGAATTCTCGTCCTTCGAGGACTGGTAGCGCTCGGAGAGCCCGGCATACACTGCCTTGATGCGGGAAGACTGTTCGAAGAGCGCGGCGCGATCGGCATCCGGCGCCATCGCGATCAGTTCGGCGATCCAGTGCGAGTGCCAGAACGCATTCGCCCTGCGGTAGCCGCCGGGTTCGAGCCCGAAGACCTCCTTCAGGATCTTGAGATCGTGCGGGATGGCGAAGGCATCGCGGCTGTCCTCGTGGCTGAAGAAATAGTAGAAATTGTCGAAGCCCGCCCACGTGATCGCCGACATGCACATGGTGCAGGGTTCGTGGGTCGACAGGAAGACGAGGTCGCGCGTGTCCGGCCGTTCCGCGAGCTCGTAGAACCTCTTCAGCGTGTGGACCTCGCCGTGCCAGAGAGGGTTCTCGGTCTCGTTGTTGGTCTCCGCGAGCACGAGCGAGAAATCGGATTTCCGGAGCACGGCGGCGCCGAATACCTTGTTGCCGGCCGCGACCCCGCGGGCGGTGAGCGGCAGGATGTCGTGCTCAATGACGTCGAGAAGGCGTGCGGCGGGGACGGGCTTTGTTGTGGTCAAGACGTTGCTCCTGTTCTGGTCCGGCTATCCTTGGCCGGGCGGCCGGCAAAAGTCAAAACGACAATCGCGGAAGTGTTCCCATGACGGCGGCCGGTGAGATTTGCTCGGATTTCGCGGATGCCTAGCAAAGAAATGTGCGGCCCGCGAGGGCGACGGATTCCTGTTTCTTCAAACCATTGCCGCAAACGGCGATAGTGGCGCAATCTGCAACAGGGTCGAGTCATGGCTGCAAACGAGCACCAGCTTTCCGTCTTTCCCGCCTTCGTCAAGGTCGCGGGTGCCGTTGTCGCCGTCTTCGGCAACGGGGCGGAAGCGTTTGCCAAGACGAGGCTGCTGAAGAACACCTCGGCCCGCGTGGTCGCCTATGCCGACCGCCCGCGTGCCGACTATGCCGAGTTCCTTGCCGCCTCGGGTGTCGAGGTCCGACGCGAACCCTTTGCCGCGTCCCAGGTCGAGGGCGCGGTTCTCGTCTTCGCCGCGACAGGCGATGCCGCTACCGATCGCGCCATCGTCGCCGCCGCCCGCAGCCGCAACATTCCGGCGAACGCCGTCGACCAGCCCGAGCATTGCGATTTCTTCACCCCGGCCCTCGTCAACCGCGCCCCGATTGCCGTTGCGATCGGCACGGAAGGGACCGGCCCGGTGCTCTCCCAGATGATTCGTGCCGAGATCGACCGGCGCCTGCCGAAGACGCTCGGGCGGCTTGCCCGGCTTGCCGAAGACTGCCGCGCCGCCGTCGACCGGACCGTGCCGCGCGGATCGGCCCGCCGGGCCTTCTGGCGTCGGTTCTTCCGCGGCGATGTCGCGGCCGCCGTGGAAAAGGGCGATGTCGCCGGCGCACGTCGCAATGCCGTCCGGCTGCTGCAAGAGGGCTTCGCCGTAGAGCGGGGCCGGATCTTTCTGGTCGGTGCCGGTCCGGGCGCCGAAGATCTGCTGACCCTGCGCGCCCATCGGCTGCTGATGGAAGCCGACACGATCGTCTATGACGCGCTGGTGCCACAGGCCGTCGTCGATATGGGCCGGCGCGACGCCGAGCGCATTTCCGTCGGCAAACGCAAGGGTTGCCATACGAAGTCTCAGGAGGAGATCAACGAACTGCTCGTTGCTCTCGGGCGCGCCGGCAAGCGTGTGGTGCGGCTGAAATCCGGCGACCCGCTGGTCTTCGGTCGTGCCGGAGAAGAAATGGCGGCGCTGCGCGATGCGGGCATTCCCTACGAAGTCGTGCCGGGCATCACCGCCGCCTTCGCCGCCGCCGCCGATTTCGAGCTGCCGTTGACGCTGCGCGGTGTCGCCTCGTCGCTCGTCTTCACGACCGGCCACGATCTGCATGGCGAGGCGCTGCCCGATTGGGCGCGGCTTGCCCTTTCCGGCGCCACCGTTGCCGTCTATATGGGGCGCACCGTGGCCGCTTCAGTCGCCGCGCGCCTGATGGCGGCCGGTCTCGCCGACGACACCACCGTCGCGGTCGTCGAGAATGCCGGTCGTGACGAGCGCCGCCTGCTGCACGGCACGTTGCGCGAGCTTCCGGACCTGGAGAAGCGCACCGAGCTCGAAGGGCCGGTGATGGTCATCATCGGCGACGCCGTCGCTGGCGCGAATTTCGACCGTTCCGAACCGCTGCGGGGCAAGGTTGTCCGCAGCGCCACACTCGTGAGGATCTGACATGGCAGAGAAAGTACTGACCGCAAATCGCCTCGGCGACGGGATCGCCGTCTGGCTCGATGCGAACGGCCAGTGGACCGAGAACCTGCAGGAAGCGTTCGTCGCCCGCCATTCCGAAGCCGTCGAAGCGCTGGAAGCGGCCGGCCGTCGCGCCTTCGCAAGCAACCTCGTTCTCGACGTCAACGTCGTCGATGTCGAGGAGCAGGGCGGCGTCCTGCGGCCGAAGCGCCTGCGCGAGCGCATCCGTGCGCTCGGTCCCACCATTGCCTATGCGGACGGCCACGGTTTCGCCGATCCGGACTTCATTGCCGCCTGAGGACCCTCATGTACCGCTACGATGAATTCGATCACGCCTTCGTCTCGGCCCGCGTCGAGCAGTTTCGCGACCAGATCGCACGCCGGCTGAAGGGCGAGATCGCCGAGGATGCCTTCCGGCCGTTGCGCCTGATGAACGGCGTGTACCTGCAGCTGCATGCCTACATGCTGCGGGTCGCCATCCCCTACGGCACCCTGAATTCCCGACAGATCCGGATGCTCGCCCATATTGCGCGCCGCTATGACCGTGGTTACGGCCATTTCACGACCCGGCAGAACATCCAGTACAACTGGCCTCGGCTCGTCGATACGCCGGACATTCTGACCGAACTCGCAAGCGTCGAGATGCACTCGATTCAGACCTCCGGCAACTGCATCCGCAATGTGACCGCCGACCACTTCGCCGGCGCCGCTGCCGACGAGATTGCCGATCCGCGTCCGTACGCTGAAATCTTGCGCCAGTGGTCGTCGGTTCATCCGGAGTTCTCGTTCCTGCCGCGCAAGTTCAAGATCGCGGTCACCGGCGCGCCAAGCGACCGTGCGGCGATCCAGGTGCACGATATCGGCCTGCATCTGAAGAAGAACGAGAGCGGCGCGCTCGGCTTTGCCGTCTATGTCGGGGGCGGGCAGGGACGCACACCGCTTCTCGCCAAGAAGATCCGTGACTTCCTGCCGGAAGAGGACATGCTCTCCTACGCGACGGCGATCGTGCGCGTCTACAATCTCCACGGCCGGCGCGACAACAAGTTCAAGGCGCGCATCAAGATTCTCGTCCACGAAACCGGCGTCGAGGAACTGACGCGGCAGGTGGAGGCGGAGTTCGCCACGATCCGCGATGGCGAATTGAAGCTGCCGGACGCCGACATCCGCGCAATCGAGCAGTATTTCACATTGCCGGCGCTCGCCGAGCGTCCGGAAGGCTGGGCCGATCTCGCCCGCGCCAAGAAAGCCGATCCGGCCTTCGCCGCCTGGGTCGCCCGCAATGTGGCGCCGCACAAGCACCCCGACTACGGCATGGTAACGATCTCGCTGAAGCCGATCGGCGGTACGCCGGGGGACGCGAGCGCCGAGCAGATGGACATTGTCGCCGACATCGCCGAACGCTATGCCTTCGACGAAATCCGCGTGAGTCACGAACAGAACCTCGTGCTGCCGCATGTGGCACTCGCCGACCTGCCGACCGTCTACGCGGCTCTGGTGGAGACCGGCCTCGCGACCGCCAATGCCGGGCTGATCACCGACATCATCGCGTGCCCGGGGCTCGACTACTGCGCGCTGGCAAATGCCCGCTCTATCCCGGTCGCCCAGGAAATCTCCAGGCGCTTCGCCTCCGCCGAACGGCAGGAGGAGATCGGTGCGCTGAAGATCAAGATTTCCGGCTGCATCAATGCCTGCGGCCACCACCATGTCGGCCATATTGGCCTGCTCGGTGTCGAGAAGAAGGGAGCCGAGCTCTACCAGATCACGCTCGGCGGTTCCGGCGACGAGAATGCATCGATCGGCGAGATCATCGGCCGGGGCTTCGAGCCGGAGAAGGTGACCGACGCGGTGGAGACCATCGTCGACACCTACCTCGGTCTGCGGCTTTCGCGCGAGGAGACCTTCCTCGACGCCTATCGTCGCGTGGGCCCGCAGCCGTTCAAGGATGCCCTCTACGGGGAAGCGGCGGAAGCCGCGTGAGGAACAATTCATGACCAGCATTTGGAAAGAAACGGGATTCGTCGACAACGACCCCTGG
This sequence comes from Rhizobium sp., assembly GCA_035299345.1. Lineage (GTDB taxonomy): Bacteria > Pseudomonadota > Alphaproteobacteria > Rhizobiales > Rhizobiaceae > Allorhizobium. Next base: position 440 of record DATGWU010000109.1, on the reverse strand, counting down.
GTGATCGAGACGGACGAGCGGAAGGCCGGTGAGGGGGAAACGCCCGTTCTCGCTCTCGCGAGCTTCCTCGAAAGGGTCGAAGAGAGCAACGAAGGCGGTTTCGGCGTCCTGATCGCGCCGGCCGACGACGTCACGAAGCTTGCACCTTATCTCGACCGGATCGCGCTGGTGGCGCTCGCCTTTCCCGCCTTCGGCGATGGCCGCGCCTTCAGCCATGCATCCATCCTGCGCGGACGTCTGGGCTACACCGGGGAAATGCGCGCGGTGGGGGACATCCTGATCGATCCGATTCCATTGATGCTGCGGTCGGGGTTTGACAGCTTCGCCGTCACCAACGAGACTGCACGGCGACGGCTTGCCGAAGGACGGCTGCCGGGAATTGCCGATCACTATCAGCCCGCGGCGCGGTCGACGATGGCGCCCGGCGGCTACAGCTGGCG
>DATGWU010000108.1:0-7185 GCA_035299345.1 Rhizobium sp. | reverse complement strand
CATGCTGGTGAAGGACAAGGGAAGCGACATCGCGATCCTGCGCACCATGGGGGCGACCTCCGGCTCGATCATGCGCATCTTCTTCATGACGGGTGCGGCGATCGGCGTCACCGGCACCTTCGCCGGGGTGGCGCTCGGCGTCGTCGTCTGTCTCAACATCGAATCGATCCGCGGCTTCTTCTCCTGGGTCAGCGGCACGGTACTCTTCGATCCCGAACTCTACTTCCTGAGCCAGCTTCCGGCCGACATGAACGTCGGCGAGACGACGTCAGTCGTCGTCATGGCCCTGACGCTCTCCTTCCTGGCGACGCTCTTCCCCGCCTGGCGCGCTTCGCGGCTCGACCCCGTGCAAGCCCTCCGATACGAATAAGGATGCCGCTTTCCATGGCCACCGACAAAGTCCTCGCGCTCACCGGGATCGATCGCAATTACGGGCAGGGCGATACGCTTCTGACGATCTTGAAAGGCGCCGACTTCAGCCTCACGGCCGGAGAGACGGTGGCGCTCGTCGCGCCGTCCGGCACAGGAAAGTCGACGCTTCTGCATGTCGCGGGCCTGCTCGAACATCCGGATGCCGGCGAAGTCGTGATCGGCGGCGAGGCCTGCTCCGGGCTCTCTGAGGACCGTCGGACCGCCGTGCGGCGGCGCTCGATCGGCTTCGTCTACCAATTCCATCATCTGCTGCCGGAATTCTCCGCCCTCGAAAACATCATGATGCCGCAACTCATCGGCGGGCTTTCCATGGCCGAGGCCAAGGAGCGGGCAGCACAGCTTCTCGACTACATGCGGATCGGCCACCGCGCCGACCACCGGCCGGCGGAACTCTCGGGCGGCGAACAGCAGCGGGTGGCGATCGCCCGCGCCGTCGCCAACGCTCCGCTCGTACTGCTAGCCGACGAGCCGACCGGCAACCTCGACCCGGAGACGGCGTCCTACGTGTTCTCCGCCCTGCGTGCGCTGGTTCGCCAGTCAGGGCTCGCGGCGCTGATTGCCACCCACAATCACGAACTGGCCCAGCGCATGGACCGCTGCGTGACGATCGTCGACGGCAAGATCGTCGACTACGCGGTCTGAGAGGAATCCCGGACGCTCGCGGCGATCATCCCGCGATACCGTCTTGGCCTGCCGCAAACGCTCCAATTCTTCTATCTTTGCGGGGCGAGAGCCCTTGCCCGTCGCGCCGACGATCACGTTTCCCCTATGTTCCTGCGCATTCGCATCGTGAATGAAACCATATGACCCTTTTTGGGTTGACAAAGGAACAAATAGAGAACAAACTAAAAACATAAGGAGTAAGGAGTGAGCCATGACTGATGTTTTCCGTGATGTTGCCGCATTCGCCTCGATCCTCATGTTCGTCACCGGTCTCTCGGTGATCGTCTCAGCGATTTGAGGTTCCCGCACCTATCCTGTAGAGAGTGACCCGCGTCCCGCCGACAGGGCTGGACTTCCCTGTCGGGGCGACCGAAAATCGTGCCGATTCATCGGATGCGGGTAATGACGGATATGGGCGAAGCAGTTGGCGAAGAGGGACGCGGGTCGGGGTCGCCGGGTTTTGTGCACCTGCGGCTGCATTCGGCCTATTCGCTGCTCGAAGGCGCGTTGCCGCTGAAGAAGATTCTCCGCAAGGCCGCCTCCGACGGCCAGCCGGCGATCGCCATTACCGACACCAACAATCTCTTCGTCGCGCTCGAATTTTCGCAATATGCCGTCGGCGACGGGCTTCAGCCGATCATCGGCTGCCAACTGTCGATCGATATGGAGGATGCGAGAGACGACAAGCGGTCGTCTCATGCTCCTGCCAAGTATCCGGCGATCGTGCTGCTCGCGGCGGATGCCGCCGGCTACGAGCGGCTCGTCGATCTCGTCAGCCGTGCCTACCTCGAAGGTGAGGGGCATCAGGCGGTGCATGTCACCGCGTCGTGGCTGGAAGAACGCGGCACGGACGGATTGATCGCATTGACCGGGGCTTCGGGCGGACCGGTGGACATCGCTCTTCAGGAAGGACACCGGGCGCAGGCCGAAGCGAGGCTTTCGACGCTGAAGCGGCTGTTCGGCGACCGGCTCTATGTCGAGCTGCAGCGTCACGGCGACTACGACCGCCGCCACGAGACGAAGATGGTGCAGCTCGCCTATCAGTACGACCTGCCGCTCGTCGCGACGAACGAAGCCTTCTTCCTCACGCGGGAGGACTACGACGCACACGATGCGCTGATGGCCGTCGCTCACAATGCGATCGTCTCCGACGACAACCGCTTCCGCCTGACGCCCGATCACTATCTGAAGAGCCGGGCCGAAATGCAGGCGCTCTTCGCCGACCTGCCGGAGGCGATCGAGAACACCGTCGAGATCGCCATGCGCTGCTCCTTCGTGCTTAACACGCGCAAGCCGATCCTGCCGCGCTTCGCCGGCGTCGGTGCCGATCCGGAGGAGGCGGAGAAGGCCGAGGCGGAGGAATTGCGGCGGCAGGCAGTCGAGGGACTCGACCGGCGGCTCGCCGCGCTCGGAATGGCGCCGGGCTACGAGGAGAAGGATTACCGCGAGCGGCTGCAGTTCGAGCTCTCGATCATCGAGCGCATGAAATTCCCGGGCTACTTCCTGATCGTTTCCGACTTCATCAAGTGGGCCAAGCAGCACGACATCCCGGTCGGCCCGGGCCGCGGCTCGGGCGCGGGCTCGCTGGTCGCCTATGCGCTCACCATCACCGACGTCGACCCCTTGCGTTTCTCGCTGCTCTTCGAACGCTTCCTCAATCCGGAGCGCGTGTCGATGCCGGACTTCGACATCGACTTCTGCCAGGACCGGCGTGAAGAGGTAATCCGTTACGTCCAGCGCAAGTACGGCCGTGAGCAGGTGGCGCAGATCATCACCTTCGGTTCACTGCAGGCGCGCGCGGCTCTGCGCGACGTCGGCCGCGTTCTTGAAATGCCCTACGGACAGGTCGACAAGATCTGCAAGCTGGTGCCGAACAATCCGGCGAACCCGACGCCGCTCTCCAAGGCGATCGAGGAGGAGCCGAAGCTGCGCGAGGAGGCGGAAGCCGAGCCGGTGGTCGCCCGTCTTCTCGACATCGCCCAAAAGATCGAGGGCCTCTACCGCCATGCCTCGACCCACGCCGCCGGTATCGTCATCGGTGACCGGCCGCTGTCGAAGCTGGTGCCGATGTATCGCGATCCGCGTTCCGACATGCCGGTCACCCAGTTCAACATGAAATGGGTCGAGCAGGCTGGCCTCGTCAAGTTCGACTTCCTTGGCCTGAAGACTCTGACCGTGTTGAAGACGGCTGTCGATTTCGTCAAGGAGCAGCGGGGTGTCGACGTCGACCTGGCAGCGATTCCGCTCGACGACAAGCTGACCTATGAAATGCTCTCGCGAGGCGAGACGGTCGGCGTGTTCCAGGTTGAAAGTGCCGGCATGCGCAAGGCGCTGATCGGCATGCGGCCGGACTGCATCGAGGATATCATCGCGCTGGTGGCGCTCTATCGCCCTGGTCCGATGGAGAACATCCCGGTCTACAACGCCCGCAAGCATGGCGAGGAGGAGATCGCCTCGATCCACCCGCAGATCGACTACCTGTTGAAGGAGACGCAAGGGGTTATCGTCTATCAGGAACAGGTTATGCAGATCGCCCAGGTGCTGTCGGGCTATTCGCTCGGCGAAGCCGACCTTCTGCGCCGCGCGATGGGCAAGAAGATCAAGGCCGAGATGGACCAGCAGAGCGCCCGCTTCGTCGATGGCGCGATGAAGAACGGCGTGTCCAAGCCCCAGGCCGAGAACATCTTCGAACTCTTGGCCAAGTTCGCGAACTACGGCTTCAACAAGTCGCACGCCGCGGCCTACGCGATCGTCTCCTACCAGACGGCCTACATGAAGGCGCATTATCCGGTCGAGTTCCTCGCTGCCACGATGACCTACGATATGGCCAACAGCGAGAAGCTCAACGACTTCCGCCAGGATGCGGGGCGTCTCGGGATCAAGGTCATCCCGCCCTCGGTCCAGACCTCATTCCGCCATTTCCAGACCGGCGACCGCTGCATCTACTATGCGCTTGCTGCGATCAAGGGCGTGGGCGAGTCGGCCGTCGACCACATCGTCGAGGTCCGCGGCGACAAGCCCTTCGGGAGCCTAGAGGATTTCTGTCTGCGCATCGATCCGAAACAGATCAACCGCCGTGTCTTCGAAAGCCTGATCTGTGCCGGCGCCTTCGATTGTTTCGGTCACGACCGTGCCGAACTGATCGGCGGGCTCGACCGCATCCTCGGCTATGCGCAGCGCGCGCAGGAAAACGCCGTCAGCGGCCAGTCGGACATGTTCGGCGCCGGCGGTGCCACCGGGCCGGAGAAGATCGCCTTCCCGACATACACCCCGTGGCTCGCCTCGGAGAAGTTGCACCGCGAGTTCCAGGTGCTGGGCTTCTATCTCTCCGCCCATCCGCTCGACACCTATCGCTCGCTCCTCGAAAAGATGCGCGTCCAGACCTTTGCCGACTTTTCTGCCGCGGTGAAGCAGGGCGCGACGGCCGGGCGTCTCGCCGGCACGGTGACGAGCCGCCAGGAACGCAAGACGCGCACCGGCAACAAGATGGGCATCGTCACCTTTTCGGATTCCTCCGGCCAGTTCGAGGCGGTCCTGTTCTCCGAAGGCCTGAACCAGTATCGCGACCTTCTGGAGTCCGGCAAATCCGTGGTGATCACCGTTGCCGCGGAAGAGCGGCCGGAGGGCATCGGGCTCAGGATCCAGACTGCCCAGTCTCTGGAAGAAAAGTCGCTGCAGATGCAGAAGGCGCTGCGCGTCTATGTGCGTGACTCCGGCCCGCTGAAGGCGGTCGCCGCCCACCTCAACACCAGGGGTGACGGCCTCGTCTCCTTCGTCGTCATCAAGGAAGACGGTCAGCGCGAGATCGAGGTCGAGCTTTCGGACAAGTACCGCATCTCGCCGGAGATCGCGGCAGCGCTGCGGTCGGCGCCTGGCATCGTCGACGTCGAACTGGTGTAACCGCCGCCGGATGGCGGCGGGTTGCCCGCGTTAGCTGCGCGGCACCTTGCGGGTCACGGTGATGAAGTCGGTTCCGTCGCCGGTCTCCGGCCCGATCCCCGCGTCGGAAATGGTGATCGAGCTGCCTTCCCCGAGCATGGGCTCGATCTTTCGGCGCACCGCGTCGGGGATCGCGATGCGGTCGAGCGCCTGCGCAAGCGTCGGCGCGGTCTCGTCGGTCGTGGGTGCTTCGATGCCGAGACGCTTCATCGTCGCGTTGGAGAGGTTGTTCTCCAGCGTGACACCGCGCCATTCGGTACTGCCGGCGAGCATGTCGACATGCGTCGCCTCGATGAAATGAGTGCCGAGCGGCTTCTGCGGATCGGCGATCGTGATCGCGGCTTCGAAGACAGGCTTGAATTGCTGCCGCACCATGATCTGGCCGAGCGGCGGCTCGCCCTTGCCGGCGCTCGCATAGAGTCGCGCCAGAAATTCGGGCGTCAGGATTTCACCTTTGGTTTCGAGCCCCTTCCAGCGCTTGTAGCCGTTGATCGCCGAGATGGTCTGGCGGCCGAGATAGCCGTCGGCGATACCGGCGTCGAAGCCGAGATCGGTGAGCATCGCCTGCACGTCCATCAAGGTCTCGCGCTGGCCGCGCCTTGTGATGAGAATGCGCACGGGCGGAATGTCGGCGAAGGCCTCGGACGACCGGACCGGGCTCGTCGCTTCCTTTTCGACCATCGCGACCTGCACGGGTTTCCGCCCTGCCTCTATGGTGGACGGCCGCAGTTCCGCGTCCGAGAGAAGTTGTCCATCGGCGACCGGCTGCCGCGGCTGGAAGAGCGCCGCATGGCGCACAGGCGCAGGCGCGACCGGCTCGTCGGTGATGATGACGTGGGCGCCGCGCTCGGTCATCTGGTAGAGCGCCTTGGCGAAGGCACGGGGCAGCCGCACGCAGCCGTGGGAAGCCGGATAATTCGGCACACTGTTCGATTCGTGGAGCGCAACGCCGGACCATGTGAGCCGCTGCATCCACGGCATCGGAGCGCTCGAATAAAGGTTGGACTCGTGATAGCGGCGCTTTTCGAGGATCGAGAATATGCCGGACGGTGTCGAGTGTCCGGGCTTGCCGGTCGAGACATGGGAGGTGGCGATCACCTGGTCGCCGTCATAGACCGTGAGGCTCTGTTCGGCCTTCGAAACATAGATCTGCAGCGAGCCGCCGTCCCCGGCGAGACACTGGGAGGCGAGCGTTGTCGCGGAAAGCAGACACGCGACGTGCAGGTACTTCAGCATGCGATTTCGTCCTCAACGCGAAACTGACCGGGCGAGTATTTATGCCGGTCGCTAAAATACCGGCCGAAGTTTAAGGAAGCTTTTCTCTTTCCTGGCCTGCGATCACGAGTTTGTGTGAGTTTGTATTTCATGCAATACTAATTTTGGAGGGGGATTTATGCAGGTCGATGTTGCCTCCACGTTCGATGAGCTCGATGCCTGGAAGGACGATTGGGAGCGGGTCCATGCCGCCGATGGCGAGGCCCATTGCTTCCTCTCCTGGGCGTGGATGCGGCGCTGGCTCGAGTGCCGCTCGCCCTGGCTCGTGCTCGCCGTCCGGCGCACGCCCCCGAACCAAGGCTATGCCGCGTTCCTGCCAATCCAGTTGAGGACGTCGGCGGATGACACGGGCCTCTTCAACCTAGTGCTTCTCGGCGGGGCGCCGTTTGCCGGCTATTGTGGGATGATCGCCATTCCGGAGGAGGCCGACGCGGCACTTGATGCCTTTGCCACCTTTCTGCAGGATGAGGTGGGCTGGCGGCATTTCGTTCTCGACGACGTACTGATGTCCGAGCCGCGGCTGAAGCGCCTGCTGGAAGCCTTTCCGCAGGAGGTGTTCACTCACGGCAAGCTGAAGCGGGCCGCGCATGTGACAGCTACCGGTGACAGCATCGACCACGACGTTTACGTCTATGTGCCCTTGGCAGATGACTACGAAGACTTCCTTTTAGAGAAGCTCGGCGCCCGCACGCGTCGTCATGCGCGCAAGGCGCTGCGCCTCCTCGATGACCCCGAGCAGGAACTTAAGGTAACACTGCCGGCCGCCGACACGCTCGCCGAAAGCATCGATACCTTCTGTGAGCTCTGGCGCCGGCAATGGTGGGACCTGCGGCCGGCCTATGGCGAGTTCATCCTGGAGAGCGCGCGCCATATGCT
>DATGWU010000107.1:0-8743 GCA_035299345.1 Rhizobium sp. | reverse complement strand
ATTCTCCCGGAAAAACAGGAGCCTTCACTCTTCCGTGGCAAGCCGTGGCTTCACATGGGTCTCCGACCAGACCCACAGGGCCTGCAGCAGCGGCTGCAGCGTCATGCCGAACGGCGTCATCGAATATTCGACCTTCGGCGGCACTTCCGGATAGACGGTGCGGGCGATGACGCCGTCGGCTTCGAGTTCCCGGAGCTGGTTCGTCAGCATCCGCTGGGTGAGCCCCGGCAGCAGCCGGCCGAGCTCGTTGAAGCGCTTGGTGCCGTCCATGATGTGGAAGAGCAGGACCACCTTCCACTTGCCGCTGATGATGTCCATCGCCGCTTCCACCGGGCAGTTGCCGTAGATCTTGTGGCGCTGCTTGCGCATGTCTTTTCCTCTTCTGCGCAGACAAATGACGCCGTAACGGCGCTATTTGTGCGTACTGGCGCAATTTTTCCGATCGGTTAAGGCTGCGGGCATCAACCCCGAACGAGGAGAAACGTGATGTCCGAAACCCCCGCCGAAATCCACCCGGTGATCGATCTCGAAAAGGCGGCCCTTGCCCGCTGGTGCAACGGCGATCCGTCCGGCTTTCTCGAAATCTCCACGCCGGAGGTCGTCTATTTCGATCCCTTCCTCGACAAGCGTATCGACGGGCTCGACGCGCTCACCGGCTATTACGAGGCGATCCGCGGCAAGATCTTCGCGGCACGCTACGAGATGATCGAGCCGAAGGTCATCGAGATCGGCGACGCGGCGGTGCTGACCTTCCGCTTCCTCTCCCATGCCGGCAGCGAAGGCGCGCGGATGCACTGGTATTGCACCGAGGTCTATCGCCGGCAGGCGGACGGCGCATGGCGGATCGTCGCCACCCACTGGTCGCTGATCTCCGACCAGGCGTCGTCGGCCGGCTGAAAGTCTTCGGAGTGGACGGGCCGCGGGTGATCGCCCGCGGCCGCGCAGATCTCAGGCGCGGTGCGGCAAGAGCGGATAGCCGACCATCACGGCGCGGCCGGCAAGCGCTGCGATCGCCGCCTTGATGAGGTCGCCGGGAATGAAGGCGAGCGAGCCCATGAAGGCCTTGGAAAGACCGAGCCCGGCGCCGAAGGCGAGATAGCCGATGCCGAAGAGGTAGACGACGACGATGCCGCCGATGACCGAGGCGGCGAAGAAGCCGAGCGTCTGCGGCAGGGCCTCCAACGCCGGCTTGCCGAAGCGCTCGGCGATCTGGCCGGTCACATAGGCGCCCGGCACCCAGCCGATCAGGAAGCCGACCGTCGGGCCGGCGAAGACGGCAAGGCCGCCGCGGCCGCCGGAGAGCACCGGCAGGCCGATCGCCACCAGGATGATGACGAGGACCGGTGCCAGCGCCCCGCGCTTCGCCCCGAGGATGACGCCGGCGAGCATGACGCCGAGCGTCTGGGCCGAGATCGGCACGTTGAACGGCAGCATGATCGGCGGCACGAGGCCGAGCACGACGATGATCGCGGCAAAGAGTGCAATGAGAACGAGATCGCGGGTATTCATGGCAGCCTCCTTGGGAAATCCCCTGCTTTTCTGCTCATTGACCCCGAATTCCCCTGGCGTCAATGGCCGCGGCGATGCTGTCCGCATCCTTGAGCGTCTGGATGACCAGCGGGCCGAGCAGGGTGGAGGGCCGGACCGCGAGCCCGCGGGCGGCATGCGCCTCGCGGATCGCCTGATAGCGGGCGAGGATTTCCGGCACGAAGCGGATGACGAGGCCGACGGCGAGCCCGATGTCGGACGCCTTGACGAGCCCCGCCTTTTCGAGCGGCCGGGCGGCGGCGGCGATCGTGTCGATGAAATCGGAAATGCCGGTCGTCGCGGTGACGGCCGCCGCCACCAGCACGAGAGCCGAGAGCCGCAGCAGCGTCAGCAGCGCCTCGCCGGCCGAATTGACGAGGAGGTTGAAGAGCGCCACTAGCGCCACCGTGGCGAGGATCGGCAGCAGCGGCCGGAGAGCCGACCGGAGCGGCTGGCCGAGGCCGAAATAGATAAGGGCGGCGAGGACGAGTGCCGCTCCCGGAACAACGGGGCTGCGGGTTGCGAAGACGGCCACCGCGAAGACCGCGAGTGCGGTCAGCTTGATCGCGGGTTTGAGCCGGTGCAGCCAGGTATCGCCGGCGACGTAGAGGCTCCTCATCGAAGCGCGATCTCCCGGTAGAGGCGGATCGCCTCGTCCGCCGGCCCGTCGAAGACGAGCCTCGCCCGGTCGAAGACCAGCACGCGCGGAAAATCGGCGACCAGCGAAAGATCGTGGCTGATGACGATGGCATTCTCTTCCAGCCCGCGGATCGCTCTCTCGACCAGCGCCCGGTTCTTGAGGTCGAGCTGGTTGGTCGGCTCGTCGAAGATGACGATCTCGGGCCGCATCACCATCACCGCGGCGAGTGCGGCGAGCTGCACCTCGCCGCCGGAAAGTTCGTGCGGTCGGCGGTCGGCGAGCGCCGTGAGCGAGAAGCGTTCGAGCACCGCGTCCACCGCCCGGTCGAGCGCTTCGCCCTTCAGGCCGCGGCTCTTCGGCCCGAAGGCGATGTCGTCGCGGATGATCGGCAGGATGATCTGGTTTGCCGGGTTCTGGAAGATGAAGCCGACGCGCGCGAGCACCGCCTTCGCGTCATCGACCGTGTCGAGCCCGTCGACCGTCACCTTGCCGGCGCTCGGTTTGACGAGCCCGTTGATCAGCCGCGCGAAGGTGGTCTTGCCGGAGCCGTTGAGCCCGATCACGCCGATGCGGCGCTCGCCGAGCGAAAGGCTGAGCGGCTCGAGCGCCACCCGCTCGCCGTAACGCACTTCGGCCCGGTCGAATGTGATCTGCAATGCCTGTCCCCGTCGATGGTCCGCGCCCTCTATAGACCGGAGCGGAGGTGAGGGGAATATGCGACCCTGCAGGGAGCTTGTGCGATGCTCCTCATCCCCCTGACGGTAGGGCAATTGCATACGGATTTTGAGCGGCGCATGAAGCGGGCTCCCTCTTCTCCCCGGTGGGGAGAAGGTGGCCCGCAGGGCCGGATGAGGGGGGCGCGAAGCGCAAAAGCGGTGCCGGTCAGCCCCCTCATCGCCTCGCATACGCTCGGCGCTTCTCCCCGAGGGGAGAAGAGGGAGCCCGGAGCCGCCACCGGTATCCCATATGCGGTAGCGCCCTTCTCGGATGCGAGCCCATTGAACATATCAAGAACATTCGCTAGCCTGCCGTGCATGGCGATTCCGATCAGCAACCGGCAGGCACGGCGTATCTTCCTCGAACGGCAGGGGCTGTCGCGGCCGCCGAACCGCATGCTCGGAAAGGACGGGCTCTACGAACTGATCCACGACCTCGGCTTCGTCCAGGTCGACAGCATCGCGACGGTGGAGCGCGCCCATCACCAGATCCTGTTTTCCCGCAACCAGACCTACCGGCCGGAGCACCTGAGCGCGCTTCTCGAAAAGGACCGCGCGCTCTTCGAGCACTGGACGCACGACGCCTCGATCATTCCCTCCGCCTTCTTTCCCTACTGGAAGCACCGGTTCACCCGCCGCGAGGGCCATATCCGCGAGAACTGGCGCAAGTGGCAGGGGGAGGGCTTCGACCAGGCCTTCGAGGAGACCTACGAGCGCATCCGCGAGACCGGTCCGGTGATGGCCCGCGACGTGAAGGCGGAGGACCACAAGTCCGGCGGCTGGTGGAACTGGCACCCGTCGAAGACGGCGCTCGAATTCCTCTGGCACACCGGCAAGCTTGCGATTTCCGCGCGGGAGAATTTTCAGAAGGTCTACGACCTCGCCGAGCGGGTGATCCCGTCCGAACATTTTTCCGCCGAGGTCGATCACGACGCCTTCATCGACTGGGCCTGCCGCGGCGCGCTCGCGCGGCTCGGCTTCGCCACCCATGGTGAGATCGCCGCCTTCTTCGACCTCGTCACCCCGCAGGAGGCGAAGGCCTGGGTGGACGCGCACCGCGACGAGCTTGCGGAAGTCTCGCTCGAAACGGTGGACGGCAAGCCGCGCGCCTCCTTCGCCCTGGCCGAAAGCCTGGCCACGCTCCTCGACCCGCCGGAGCCGCCGGCCCGCATCCGGACCTTGAGCCCCTTCGACCCGCTGATCCGCGATCGCAACCGCACGGAACGTCTCTTCGGTTTCTTCTACCGCATCGAGATCTTCGTGCCCGAGCCGAAGCGCGAATACGGCTACTACGTCTTCCCGCTCTTGGAAGCCGACCGCCTCGTCGGCCGCATCGACATGAAGGCCGACCGCAAGACGGGCGTGCTGGCCGTCCGGCGCCTCTGGTGGGAGCCGGACGTCAAACCGTCTGCCGGGCGGATGGAGCGGCTGGAGGCCGAGCTTTCCCGCATCGCCAAATTCGCCGGCGTGGAGAAGGTGGAGTATGGCGAGGGGTGGTTGGGGTGAAAGATATGGAAGAACTGCACGCGTTCATCGTCGAGGCGAAGGCGGCAGCCTATGTGGGCGGCCGTGCCGCCGGCCCTCCGTCACGCCGGGGCTCGCATGACGTCGCCCATCAACGGGGCGCGTGGTCCTATCTCGACAGCTATTACGGCGGCACGGACTTCATCGGCCAGGAGGTCGTGTGGCTCGACGGCAACCCGACCTGGGCCATGAACTATTACGGGCGTATCCTCGACCCGTCCGCGATCGACGGCAGTCGCGCCGGCACGGTCATCCGCACGGCACTGCCGCTGATGTATGCCGAAGGCCGTTTCCTCGGCGGGTTCGACCATGAGGTCGGCGCGTACCGCTACCTCGACGAAAGCGAAGGAGATCACCGCAGCTTCACGGGCATCGAGCGCATCCTGGCGGCCGGCCGGGAGGTCTACCGCCTCGATTACCACGGCGGCCTGATCGTCGATTGAGGGCGGCTGACGTGGAACGGGATGCTTACGTGAGAAAATGGCTCCTTCAAATCGTTGCTGGAACCGTCGGAGGATTACTGGCAACAGCGCTGAGCTATGCCGCCGAATTCTCTTGGCAACATGTCAAAGAACTCCCGTTCTCCGTGCGAAGCGGGATTGAAATAGCTCGGCATGAGGAAGGAACAACGCCCGCATCGTTATATCTCATCTGCTCGCAGAATGGTGAACCACGCTTCATTTTGTCGACGCGGCTACCCGGCCCACGCTGGAGTGTTGAAAAGAGACGCGACGACAATGTCGAGCTATTTGTTGGCAGTCCTGACCGGCGATTAAGAATTGCCATGGAACTGGTCAGCAAGGGGCGGGACCTTACATGGCTTGAAGCAATGGTTTCGAACGAGGGCGAAGGCGAGCCGGATACGCTGGTTACACCGCCACTTAAGACCGGCGACCTTGTGAGAGTCGGCTTATGGTTCGGCGACACGCCACCATCGAAAGTGTCCGTTGGCGGCTATGACGAAACAGGTGTCTACATGGCCGGAATTGTCTCTGGAGCCACGATTTCCGAATTTACGTCTTCGTGTGTGTCTAAATAGGACCCGTCTCGATGCGCGAGACGCTGAAGACGTTGCCGCGCGCGGTGGTCGAGACGCCGATGCCGGCCGAGCCTTCGCGCAGGTAGACGATGACGCCGCTTCACGGGTGTCGGGCGCATCTTGGCAGATGGCCGGGAAGTCCACCGTCTCGACTATCATGGCGGCCTGATCGTGGCTTGAGACCTGTGCACCGGGCGAATGGAAATGCTGGAGGTCGAGCTTTCCCGCATCGCCAAACTCGCCGGCGTGGAGAAGGTGGAGTATGGCGAGGGGTGGTCGGGGTGAGGAGGATGGAGGACGCTCTTGGCTGCTTTGCGCCAAGTGCGGACATTGGCTCTTAAGAAGCTGCGGAAAATGAGCGGTTAAATGAATTCACAGCGGAACTGAAAGACGATACGAGTAGACCTTCAAGGGTTCAGCGGTGGCAGCAGCCATCTCCGTCTTGGAGTAACGAATGAAGAGTTTTGACTCTCGCACCTACAGCATCAACGACTTTGTTGAGTGGGATAACCAGAAGCAACTCATCCTCAACCCTGTCTTTCAGCGGCGCGCAGTCTGGAGCGAGAAGGCTAAGAGCTATCTCATCGACACCATTCTTCGCGGGAAGCCAATACCGAAGGTTTTCATCCGACAGAGACTCAACGTCACGACCAAGCAGTCGATACGCGAGGTGGTGGACGGACAGCAGCGCCTCAGAACTATTCTCTCCTACATCAAGGATGGTTTCGCTTTGGCGCGAGGCCAGCATCCCGAGTTCGGCGGCATGCGCTTTAGCCAACTCCCTGAGGAAGCACAGGCACAGTTCCTGTCGTTTGAAATCGCAGTCGATTTGCTGATCAACCTGCCGGATTCCGAGATACTTGACATCTTCGCGCGCCTCAACTCGTACGCCGTCGTTTTGAACGAGCAGGAGAAGATCAACGCCGCCCACTTCGGCCCTTTCAAGGTCATGGCCGACAAGATCGCCTTTGAGTACAACGAGTTCTGGAGAGCACAGGACATTGTTTCGGCCGTTCAAATCCTCCGGATGCAGGAAGTCAACCTCGTGGCCGACATCCTCATTGCGATGATCGAGGGTATAAAGTCTAAGAAGCAGATCAAACGCTATTACAACATTTACGAGAAAGACTTCCCGCACGACACTCTGGATCTGGAAGAGCGTTTCCGCAACGTGATGGATACCATTTCCAAGCTGTTCCCCGAAGGATTGAAAGAATCCGAGTTCCGGCGCAACCACCTCTTTTATTCACTGTTCACCGCCGTCTATCACTGCCTCTATGGCCTGCCCGAGTTCAACTTCAACAACCAGCCAGTGCCACGCGTACCGCTTGCCACCGAGGCAGAGATCGAGCGCGCGCGGAACGGGCTGGACGTGGTAACGGAGCTGTTCTCGGCGGAGCCGGGAGAGCTGCAAGGTCCGAGCGCGCAATTTCTGCAGGACAGCAGGCGCGCAACTACCGATGAAGCTGTGAGAGAACGCCGCGCGCGCTACCTTCTAGACCTGATGAATATGGATTTCATGGGTTGATCACGTGTCAATCGCGCAATCTCTGGCCGGGTTCCAAACGTGTCTTGCGCAGTGCGATAGCTTGATAGCTAGCGCACACCGGACAGACGCGGGCGGCCAGAATATTTTCCCCCAGCGTGACCGCGAACAGATCACCGTGGCCGCGTTCCTCAACATGTTCATCGCATGGGAGGAGTTCATTGAGGCGGCTTTTGGTGACTTCATGATGGGCGATGTTACAATTGGCGGTACCAAGCCGGTCAAGTTCGTGTCACCTCCGACACGTGATCATTCCGTAAAGATGGTGATCCATACACACCGTTTTTTTGATTTCGCTCATCACGACAACGTGCGGAAGTTGGCGGGCCTGTATTTCCAAGGGGGATACCCCTTCGACCCCACCCTAAGCAGTATAACTGCCGAGCTGCAGGACTTGAAGACCATCCGCAATTCGTGCGCTCACCTGTCCTCGTCGACACGTAGGGCACTTGAATCGTTGGCGGGCCGGATCATGGGACAACCTCAACCCGGAATCGGCGTGTATCAGCTTCTGATCTCGGTTGATCCGAGAGTAGCGGCGAACAACAGCACGGTTTACTCCGCCTATCGAGATAAGCTGATCGCGGCGGCAACCAGCATCGCTACCGGATAAAGAGCGGCTGGAATACGCCCCTGTCATGACTCAAATTGGCGCGGGGGATCAGTTTTCGCGTTGGCGGGAACGCCCCGCTTGTGGTCTATAGAGTAGGCCTGTCTAGCGGCCAAACCGTGAGCGCCTCGCCCTCACACAATCTCCGTCCCGCTGATCCGGATGCCGAACCCTTCGAGCCCGACATAGTGCCGTTCGCGCGAGGCGAAGAGCCGGATCGAGGTGACGCCGAGGTCTTTGAGGATCTGCGCGCCGAGGCCGATTTCCAGCCATTCGCTTTCGCGGGCCTGCGCCTGTTCGTGCGCCTCGCGCTCGTGGTGGCCGGCGCGTGCGGTGGTCGAGACGCCGACGCCGACGGAGCCTTCGCGCAGGTAGACGATGACGCCGCGGCCCTTCTCGGCGATCTTCTTCATGATGTCGTCGATCTGGCGGCCCTTGCCGAAGACGTCCTGGCCGACATGTTCGAGATGCAGGCGCACCGGAATGTCGACGCCGTCGCGGATGTCGCCGAAGACGACGGCGAGGTGCTGCATCGGGTCCCAGGGCAGCGAATAGGCGTGCGCCTTGGCCGGGCCGTAGGGCGTCTCGACGCCGAAGCTCGAGGCGAGCTGGATCAGCGTCTCCTTGCGCTGGCGATAGGCGATGAGGTCGGCGACGGAGAGCAGCTTCAGCCCGTGCTCGGCGGCGAAGCTTGCGACCTGCGGGCCGCGCTTCACCGTCCCGTCGTCGTTGACGAGCTCGGAGATGACGCCGATCTGCGGCAGGCCGGCGAGCTTGCAGAGGTCGACGGCGGCTTCCGTATGGCCGGAGCGCATCAGCACGCCACCCTCGCGCGCGACCAGCGGAAACACGTGGCCGGGGCGTACAAAATCAGCGGCACCACTGTTGTCATTGGCAAGTGCACGCACAGTATTGCAGCGCTCGTCTGCCGAAATGCCGGTGGTTAAGCCATGGCGAACATCGACTGAAACGGTGAAGGCAGTGCCGAGCGGCGCCTCGTTGTCCGTCACCATCGGCTCAAGACGCAGCCTGCGCGCCTGATCGGCGCCGAGCGGCGCGCAGACGATCCCCGATGTATTGCGAATGATGAACGCCATCTTGTCGGACGTGCAGTGCGAATCCGCGACGAAGAGGTCGCCTT
>DATGWU010000106.1:0-11934 GCA_035299345.1 Rhizobium sp. | reverse complement strand
TCAAGAAGGATACCAAGATCACCCGTGCGGTGCTCGACGAGTATCCGAAGTCGCAGTGGTGGATGTTCGCTTCGCCGAACGACAAGCTGATGGCCGAGATCGAAGCCATCCGCAAACAGTACGACGAGTCGAAGAAAGGTCTCGAGCAGCGCTTCCTCGACAAGGTCGAGAAGCTGCAGCGCGGCGACGAGCTGCCGCCCGGCGTGATGAAGATGGTCAAGGTCTTCGTCGCGGTGAAGCGCAAGATCCAGCCCGGCGACAAGATGGCCGGCCGTCACGGCAACAAGGGTGTCGTGTCGCGCATCGTTCCGGTCGAGGACATGCCGTTCCTCGAAGACGGCACGCATGTCGACATCGTTCTGAACCCGCTCGGCGTGCCTTCGCGCATGAACGTCGGTCAGATCCTCGAAACACACCTTGCCTGGGCTTGCGCCGGCATGGGCAGGAAGATCGGCCAGATGCTCGAGGACTATCGCAAGCACCTCGACATCACCGACCTGCGGAAGGAACTGACGGACATCTACGCGTCCGAGGCCCACGACGAAGTGAAGAACTTCGACGATGCGTCGCTGGTCAAGCTCGCCGAAGAAGCCAAGCGCGGTGTCTCCATCGCGACTCCGGTCTTCGACGGTGCGCATGAAAGCGATGTCGCCTCGATGCTGAAGCGTGCGGGTCTCGACTCGTCGGGTCAGTCGGTCTTGTACGACGGTCGTACCGGTGAAGCCTTCGACCGCAGGGTCACCGTCGGCTACATGTACATGATCAAGCTGAACCACCTGGTCGACGACAAGATCCACGCTCGTTCGATCGGTCCGTACTCGCTCGTCACGCAGCAGCCGCTGGGCGGCAAGGCGCAGTTCGGCGGTCAGCGCTTCGGGGAAATGGAAGTCTGGGCGCTCGAAGCTTACGGTGCTGCATACACCCTGCAGGAAATGCTCACCGTCAAGTCGGACGACGTCGCGGGCCGTACCAAGGTCTACGAGGCGATCGTGCGCGGCGACGACACCTTCGAAGCGGGCATTCCGGAGAGCTTCAACGTTCTCGTCAAGGAAATGCGCTCGCTCGGTCTCTCCGTCGAGCTCGAGAACTCGAAGGTCGGCACCGAGGACGGGAGCCAGCTTCCGGACGCCGCCGAGTAACAGGTTGACAAGGGCGTGCGTGGCGAAGGCCGCGCACGCCATTCCCTCCCGGGACAGCCGTTCCGGATCTGGCCGGGGCAGGGGAGTTTCGCCGCATTTCGCGGTTATTGTCATTTAGGGGTCCGGAGCGGCAACCCGGGATTTCGCCGCCACCGTGACCCAATTGAGGGCTCTTTGCCCCATCAAGGAGACAGGCATGAACCAAGAGGTCATGAACCTTTTCAACCCGCAGGTGCCGGCCCAGCACTTCGATTCGATCCGCATCTCGATCGCGTCGCCTGAGAAGATCCTTTCCTGGTCCTACGGCGAGATCAAGAAGCCGGAAACGATCAATTACCGCACGTTCAAGCCGGAGCGTGACGGCCTGTTCTGCGCGCGCATCTTCGGACCGATCAAGGACTACGAGTGCCTGTGCGGCAAGTACAAGCGCATGAAGTACAAGGGCATCATCTGCGAAAAGTGCGGCGTCGAAGTCAAGCTGTCGCGCGTTCGCCGCGAGCGCATGGGCCACATCGAGCTTGCTGCACCGGTTGCCCACATCTGGTTCCTGAAGTCGCTTCCCTCGCGCATCTCGACGCTTCTCTACATGACGCTGAAGGATGTCGAACGCGTCCTCTACTTCGAGAACTACATCGTGACCGAGCCCGGCCTGACCGCGCTCAAGGAACACCAGCTTCTCTCCGAAGAAGAGTACATGCTGGCTGTCGACGAGTATGGTGAAGACCAGTTCACGGCGATGATCGGTGCAGAGGCCATCTACGAGATGCTCGCCTCGATGAACCTCGACAAGATCGCCGGCGACCTGCGTTCGGAGCTCGCCGACACGACGTCCGATCTGAAGCAGAAGAAGCTGATGAAGCGGCTGAAGATCGTCGAGAACTTCATCGAGTCCGGCAATCGCCCGGAATGGATGATCATGAAGGTCGTTCCGGTCATCCCGCCGGACCTGCGCCCGCTGGTTCCGCTCGATGGCGGCCGTTTCGCGACGTCCGACCTCAACGATCTCTATCGTCGCGTCATCAACCGTAACAACCGTCTGAAGCGCCTCATCGAGCTGCGCGCGCCGGGCATCATCATCCGCAACGAAAAGCGCATGCTGCAGGAATCTGTCGATGCGCTGTTCGACAACGGCCGCCGCGGCCGCGTCATCACCGGCGCCAACAAGCGTCCGCTGAAGTCGCTGTCCGACATGCTCAAGGGCAAGCAGGGCCGCTTCCGTCAGAACCTGCTCGGCAAGCGCGTCGACTATTCCGGCCGTTCGGTCATCGTGACAGGTCCGGAACTCAAGCTGCACCAGTGCGGTCTGCCGAAGAAGATGGCGCTCGAACTGTTCAAGCCGTTCATCTACGCCCGCCTCGACGCCAAGGGTTACTCCTCGACCGTCAAGCAGGCCAAGAAGCTGGTTGAAAAGGAAAAGCCGGAAGTCTGGGATATCCTCGACGAGGTCATTCGCGAGCATCCGGTTCTTCTGAACCGCGCACCGACGCTGCACCGTCTGGGCATCCAGGCCTTCGAACCCATGCTGGTCGAAGGCAAGGCGATCCAGCTGCACCCGCTCGTCTGCACGGCCTTCAACGCCGACTTCGACGGTGACCAGATGGCCGTTCACGTGCCGCTGTCGCTCGAAGCCCAGCTCGAAGCCCGCGTGCTGATGATGTCGACGAACAACATCCTTCATCCGGCAAACGGTCAGCCGATCATCGTGCCGTCGCAGGACATGGTTCTCGGCCTCTACTATCTGTCGATCCAGAACCAGAACGAGCCGGGCGAAGGCATGGCCTTCTCCGACATGGGCGAGCTGCACCATGCTCTGGAAAACAAGGTCGTCACACTGCACGCCAAGATCCGTGGTCGCTTCAAGACCGTCGATGCCGAAGGCAAACCGGTTTCGAAGATTTATGAAACCACGCCTGGCCGCATGATCATCGGCGAGCTTCTGCCGAAGAACGTCAACGTGCCGTTCGACATCTGCAACCAGGAAATGACCAAGAAGAACATCTCCAAGATGATCGACACGGTCTACCGCCATTGCGGCCAGAAGGACACGGTCATCTTCTGCGACCGCATCATGCAGCTCGGCTTCACGCATGCTTGCCGCGCCGGCATCTCGTTTGGCAAGGACGACATGATCATTCCGGAAACCAAGGCGAAGATCGTCGGTGACACCGAAACGCTGGTCAAGGAATACGAGCAGCAGTACAACGACGGCCTGATCACCCAGGGCGAGAAGTACAACAAGGTCGTCGACGCCTGGGGCAAGGCCACCGAGAAGGTCGCGGAAGAAATGATGGCGCGCATCAAGGCCGTCGAATTCGACCCCGAGACCGGTCGCCAGAAGCCGATGAACTCGATCTACATGATGAGCCACTCGGGTGCTCGTGGTTCTCCGAACCAGATGCGCCAGCTGGGCGGCATGCGCGGCCTCATGGCCAAGCCGTCGGGCGAAATCATCGAGACGCCGATCATCTCGAACTTCAAGGAAGGCCTGACCGTGAACGAGTACTTCAACTCGACGCACGGTGCCCGTAAGGGTCTTGCAGACACCGCCCTGAAGACCGCGAACTCCGGTTACCTGACCCGTCGTCTCGTCGACGTGGCGCAGGACTGCATCGTCAACATGGTCGATTGCGGCACCGACAAGGGCCTGACCATGACGGCGATCGTCGACGCCGGCCAGGTCGTAGCCTCGATCGGCGCCCGCGTTCTGGGTCGTACCGCGCTCGACGACATCGATCATCCGGTCACGGGTGAGCGTATCGTCGATGCCGGCAAGATGATCATGGAAGCCGATGTCGTCGAGATCGAGAAGGCTGGCATCCAGTCGATCCGTATTCGTTCGGCACTGACCTGCGAAGTTCAGACGGGCGTCTGCTCCGTCTGCTACGGCCGCGACCTTGCTCGCGGTACGCCGGTCAACATGGGCGAAGCCGTCGGTGTCATCGCCGCGCAGTCGATCGGCGAGCCGGGCACGCAGCTCACCATGCGTACCTTCCACCTTGGCGGCACCGCGAACGTGGTCGACCAGTCGTTCCTCGAAGCGTCGTATGAAGGTACGATCGCGATCAAGAACCGCAACATGTTGCGCAACTCCGAAGGCAATCTCATTGCCATGGGCCGCAACCTGGCGATCACGATCCTCGATGAACGCGGCGTCGAACGCTCCTCGCAGCGCGTCGCCTACGGTTCGAAGGTCTTCGTGGACGATGGCGACAAGGTTCGCCGCGGCCAGCGTCTCGCCGAGTGGGATGCCTACACCCGCCCGATGATGACGGAAGTCGAAGGTATCGTGCACTTCGAGGACGTCGTGGACGGCATCTCCGTTCTGGAAGCGACCGACGAGTCGACCGGCATCACCAAGCGTCAGGTCATCGACTGGCGTTCGACCCCGCGCGGTGCCGACCTGAAGCCTGCGATCGTCATCAAGGACGTCGCCGGCAACGTGCTCAAGCTGTCGCGTGGTGGGGAAGCCCGCTTCCAGCTCTCGGTCGACGCGATCCTGTCGGTCGAACCCGGCCAGAAGGTCTCCCAGGGTGACGTTCTTGCCCGTTCGCCGCTCGAAAGCGCCAAGACCAAGGACATCACCGGTGGTCTGCCGCGCGTCGCCGAACTGTTCGAAGCCCGTCGTCCGAAGGACCATGCCATCATCGCTGAGATCGATGGCACGATCCGCCTCGGCCGCGACTACAAGAACAAGCGTCGCGTCATCATCGAGCCGGCGGAAGACGGTGTCGAGCCGGTCGAATACCTGATCCCGAAGGGCAAGCCCTTCCATCTTCAGGACGGCGACTATATCGAAAAGGGTGACTACATCCTCGACGGTAACCCGGCTCCGCACGACATCCTGGCGATCAAGGGCGTCGAGGCACTTGCCTCGTACCTGGTCAACGAAATCCAGGAAGTCTACCGACTGCAGGGCGTTGTGATCAACGACAAGCACATCGAAGTGATCGTTCGCCAGATGCTGCAGAAGGTCGAGATCACCGACGCAGGCGACAGCCAGTACATCGTGGGCGACAATGTCGACCGCATCGAACTGGACGACAACAACGAGCGCCTGATCGAGGAAGGCAAGAAGCCGGCATACGGCGAACCTGTCCTTCTCGGCATCACCAAGGCCTCGCTGCAGACGCCGTCGTTCATCTCGGCCGCATCCTTCCAGGAAACCACCAAGGTTCTCACGGAAGCTGCGATCGCCGGCAAGACCGACACGCTGCAGGGCCTCAAGGAAAACGTCATCGTCGGCCGCCTCATCCCGGCCGGTACCGGCGGCACCATGACGCAGATCCGCCGCATCGCCACCTCGCGCGACGATCTCATCCTCGAGGAACGCAAGAAGGGTACCGGTGCGGATGTGGCGACCCCGATGCTGCAGGACCTCGCCGCCGGCGAGAACCTTCCGGCCGGCGAATAATCGCCGCGCCATCTCGAATATGAAAAGACCGCCCGGAGCGATCCGGGCGGTCTTTTGCATCTGCGGGTAGCGCGTACCGACCTTGATCTATCGCAAGGTGCATTATTAGAATAAGTCTAAACTATGGGGTGTTAGAAACCTAATGGAGACTCCCCATGAAGAAGCTTTCGACTACCGTCTCGGCCCTTCTGGTTGCGACTTCCACATTGGCCGCCGACCCTGTGCCCGACATTCGTTCCAGGGCGCTCGAGGTCTTCAAGGCCTTGCCGTCGACGACCCCGGCGGTGGCGCACAACCCGATCACGCCGGCCAAGATCGCGCTCGGCAAGGCGCTGTTCTTCGATCCACGCGTATCCGCGTCCGGTGTCTTCTCCTGCAACTCCTGTCACAACCTGGCGACCGGCGGTGACGACAATCTGGAGACCTCGATCGGCCACGGGTGGCAGAAGGGGCCGCGCAACGCGCCGACGGCACTGAACGCGGTGTTCAACGTCGCCCAGTTCTGGGACGGGCGGGCCGAGGACCTGAAGGCGCAGGCCAAAGGTCCGGTGCAGGCGGGCGTCGAGATGGCGAACACGCCGGACAATGTCGTCGCGACGCTGAAGTCCATGCCGGACTATGGCGAGTGGTTCAAGGTGGCCTTTCCCGGCGAAGCCGATCCGGTCACCTTCGACAATTTCGCCAAGGCTATCGAGGCCTTCGAGGCGACGCTCATTACGCCGGCCCCCTTCGATGCGTGGTTGAACGGCGACGAGGAGGCGTTGACGCCGGACGAGAAGCAGGGGCTCGTCCTTTTCATGGACAAGGGCTGTTCCTCCTGTCACACGGGCATCAATGTGGGCGGGCAGGGCTATTTCCCGTTTGGCGTCGTCGAGAAGCCCGGCGCCGACGTGCTGCCGACGAACGACAAGGGGCGTTTTGCGATTACCAACACGGCGGACGATTCCTACGTCTTCCGCGCGGCGCCGTTGCGCAACGTCGCACTGACGGCGCCGTATTTTCACTCGGGAAAGGTGTGGGACCTGAAGCAGGCGGTGGCGATCATGGGCACGGCGCAACTCGGCCAGGAGTTGAGCGAAGGGGAGGTGACCCTCATCGTCGCCTTCCTCGACTCCCTGACCGGCAGAATGCCGGAGGTGAACGTGCCGGCCCTTCCGCCAGAAACCGATACGACGCCGCGGCCGAACGGAAAGATCATGAAGAAGTAGGCTTCTCGACAGACGAGAAAGGCCGCCGATACGTGCCCGGCGGCCTTTGGCTTTGTGCTTGGCACGCGCCTCTCAGTTGAAGCGGATGATGGCGATCTCGCCCTCTAGCGCGCCCTGATAGGCGGAGGCGTGCGGCTCTTCGTCCGGCGCGCCGTTGATCATGCCGATCTGGTCGAGGTCGGCCTCCACGAAGCCTTCTTCGGAGAGTGCGTTCAGAGCCTCCCGAACGGCGGAGTCGTCGTCAGGCGCGCGCAACAGGATGTGAAGGTCGACGCCTTCGCCGCCTTCCTCTTCATAGCCCTTGGCGATGATGATGAAGACCATCGGCGTGTCGAAATTGTTGTCGTTATCCGGATTGTGAGCCATCTCGGTCTTCTTTCCTGAGTCGGGAATCGAATCGCGCGGGAGCGGAAAAGCCCGTGCGAAGGGTGGTTGGAGGATGTTTGCCGTTTCTAGCCGATTTTCATTGCGAGGCCCATGCAGAATCTCCAGGGGCGCGCTATATATCGTTGGTCCGCGCCGTCAAATGGCCGGAACGGCGGCCTGCCGACCCGATAGTTTGCGATTGTGACTTGACGTCAGCAGGTGAAAACAGTAGTACGCCCGACATCGGGACCCATGTGAGGTTAGGCTTTTCGGAACGCCATGTTCCGGAGTTCGTCTCAAACAGGGTCTAACGCACTTGAAGATACAAATGCTGCATACATGACGCATCGTTGGATGCGTCCTCTGATCGTTGTGGTCCATCCGCGATGAGCGGGTAGGGCCACATTTTGCGCATGAGGATAGGGTGTGTCCGTCGCCGGAAACGGCAAAAGCAACGGCCCGGAAGGGCTTGAGAGACAAGATCTATAAGGGATGGTTGTATGCCTACCGTAAACCAGCTTATCCGCAAGCCCCGTCAGGCGCAGGTAAAGCGTAACAAGGTTCCTGCCCTGCAGGAAAACCCGCAGAAGCGCGGCGTTTGCACCCGCGTTTATACCACGACCCCGAAGAAGCCGAATTCGGCACTTCGTAAGGTTGCCAAGATCCGTTTGACCAACGGCTTCGAAGTGATCGGCTACATTCCGGGCGAAGGTCACAACCTTCAGGAACACTCCGTCGTCATGATCCGTGGCGGCCGCGTGAAGGACCTTCCGGGTGTTCGTTACCACATCATCCGCGGTGTTCTCGATACCCAGGGTGTCAAGAACCGCAAGCAGCGCCGTTCGAAGTACGGTGCGAAGCGTCCGAAGTAATTCGGCCATTACCTGATATCCGGCGCTGCGCGAGGTTCTCCGCGTGATAAAGCGTCCCTAACCGTTGAGAGACAAGAAGTATGTCCCGTCGCCATAGTGCAGAAAAGCGTGAGATCAACCCGGATCCGAAGTTCGGTGATCTCGTCGTCACGAAGTTCATGAATGCCATCATGCTTCACGGCAAGAAGTCGGTCGCTGAAAGCATCGTCTACGGTGCCTTCGACGCCGTTCAGGGCAAGTTGAAGCAGGAGCCGCTGACCGTCTTCCATCAGGCGCTCGACAACGTCGCGCCGCATGTCGAAGTCCGTTCCCGCCGCGTCGGCGGTGCGACCTACCAGGTCCCGGTCGATGTTCGTCCGGAGCGTCGTCAGGCTCTTGCCATTCGCTGGCTGATCGCTGCTGCACGCAAGCGCAACGAGACCACCATGGTCGATCGCCTCTGCGGCGAACTCATGGATGCTGCCAACAATCGTGGCAGCGCGGTCAAGAAGCGTGAAGACACGCACAAGATGGCTGACGCAAACCGCGCGTTCTCGCATTACCGCTGGTAATCAGAACCGATCGATATTTGAAAGGCAGTCCATCATGGCTCGCGAATATAAAATCGAAGACTACCGCAACTTCGGTATCATGGCTCATATCGACGCCGGTAAGACCACGACGACCGAACGCATCCTTTACTACACCGGCAAGTCGCACAAGATCGGCGAAGTCCATGACGGCGCTGCGACCATGGACTGGATGGAGCAGGAGCAGGAACGCGGCATCACCATCACGTCGGCTGCGACCACGACCTTCTGGAAGGGTCGCGACGGCAAGATGCGCCGCTTCAACATCATCGACACCCCCGGCCACGTCGACTTCACGATCGAAGTCGAGCGCTCGCTGCGCGTTCTCGATGGCGCCGTAGCGCTCCTCGACGCCAACGCCGGCGTTGAGCCGCAGACGGAAACCGTCTGGCGTCAGGCGGACAAGTACAACGTTCCGCGCATGATCTTCTGCAACAAGATGGACAAGATCGGCGCGGACTTCTACCGCTCCGTCGAGATGATCAAGACCCGTCTCGGCGCGACCGCCGTCGTCTGCCAGCTGCCGATCGGCGCTGAAAACGACTTCAAGGGCGTTGTCGATCTGATCGAGATGAACGCTCTCGTCTGGCGCGACGAATCGCTCGGCGCCCAGTGGGACGTCGTCGAAATCCCGGCCGACCTGAAGGACAGGGCTGAAGAATGGCGCGAGAAGATGATCGAAACGGTCGTCGAACTCGATGAAGCCGCCATGGAAGCCTACCTCGAAGGCAACATGCCCGACAACGACACGATCCGCGCGCTGATCCGCAAGGGTACGATCGAGGTCAAGTTCTTCCCGATGTTCTGCGGCTCGGCCTTCAAGAACAAGGGCGTTCAGCCGCTGCTCGACGCCGTCGTCGAATTCCTGCCGTCGCCGATCGACATTCCGGCGATCAAGGGTATCGACGTCAAGACCGAAGCGGAAATCGAGCGTCACCCCGACGATAACGAGCCGCTCTCGATGCTGGCGTTCAAGATCATGAACGACCCCTTCGTCGGTTCGCTGACCTTCTGCCGCATCTATTCGGGCAAGCTCGAAAAGGGTTCTTCCGTTCTCAACACGGTCAAGGACAAGCGCGAGCGCGTCGGCCGTATGCTGCAGATGCACTCCAACTCGCGTGAAGACATCGAAGAAGCCTTCGCAGGCGACATCGTTGCTCTTGCCGGCCTCAAGGAAACCACCACGGGCGACACGCTCTGCGATCCGCTGAAGCCGGTCATTCTCGAGCGCATGGAATTCCCGGAACCGGTTATCCAGATCGCGATCGAGCCGAAGTCGAAGGGCGACCAGGAAAAGATGGGCCTCGCGCTCAACCGCCTCGCCGCCGAAGACCCGTCCTTCCGCGTCAAGACCGACCAGGAATCCGGCCAGACCATCATTGCCGGCATGGGCGAACTTCACCTCGACATCATCGTCGACCGCATGCGTCGCGAGTTCAAGGTCGAAGCCAACGTCGGTGCTCCGCAGGTTGCCTATCGTGAAACCATCACGAAGACCTGTGAAGAAGACTACACGCACAAGAAGCAGACCGGTGGTACCGGCCAGTTCGCGCGCGTCAAGATCATCTTCGAACCGAACCCGGAAGGCGAAGACTTCAAGTTCGAGTCGAAGATCGTCGGTGGTTCCGTTCCGAAGGAATACATCCCGGGCGTTCAGAAGGGTATCGAAAGCGTTCTGTCTTCCGGTCCGCTGGCAGGCTTCCCGATGCTGGGCGTCAAGGCGACCCTCATCGACGGTGCCTTCCACGACGTCGACTCCTCGGTTCTGGCCTTCGAAATCGCCTCGCGTGCCTGCTTCCGTGAAGCTGCTCGCAAGGCCGGTGCACAGCTCCTCGAGCCGATGATGAAGGTCGAGGTTGTCACCCCCGAGGACTACGTCGGTGACGTTATCGGCGACCTCAACTCCCGCCGTGGCCAGATCCAGGGTCAGGAGCAGCGCGGCATCGCGATCGTCATCAACGCTCACGTTCCGCTGGCGAACATGTTCAAGTACGTCGACAGCCTGCGCTCCATGTCGCAGGGCCGCGCGCAGTACTCGATGGTGTTCGACCACTACGCCCCGGTACCGAGCAACGTTGCCCAGGAAATCCAGGCCAAGTATTCCGGTCAGAAGTGACCGGAATACCCCAAAACCTGAACATTTAACGAATTTCTCCCCTCGGGGGAGATGAAAGAATGGAGAGCCGAAAATGGCAAAGAGTAAGTTTGAGCGCACGAAGCCGCACGTTAACATCGGCACGATTGGCCATGTTGACCATGGCAAGACGTCTCTGACGGCGGCGATCACCAAGTACTTCGGTGAATTCAAGGCCTATGACCAGATCGACGCGGCACCGGAAGAAAAGGCTCGCGGCATCACGATCTCGACGGCACACGTCGAATATGAGACGGCGAACCGCCACTACGCGCACGTCGACTGCCCCGGCCACGCCGACTACGTCAAGAACATGATCACCGGTGCTGCCCAGATGGACGGCGCGATCCTGGTTTGCTCGGCCGCCGACGGCCCGATGCCGCAGACGCGCGAACACATCCTGCTCGCCCGCCAGGTCGGCGTTCCGGCGATCGTCGTGTTCCTGAACAAGGTCGACCAGGTCGACGACGCCGAGCTTCTCGAACTCGTCGAGCTCGAAGTTCGCGAACTTCTGTCGTCCTACGACTTCCCGGGCGACGAAATCCCGGTCATCAAGGGTTCGGCTCTTGCTGCTCTCGAAGACAGCAACAAGGAAATCGGTGAGAACGCCATCCGCGCGCTGATGGAAGCGGTCGACGCCTACATCCCGACGCCGGAACGTCCGATCGACCAGCCGTTCCTGATGCCGATCGAAGACGTGTTCTCGATCTCGGGCCGTGGTACGGTTGTGACCGGCCGCGTCGAGCGTGGCATCATCAAGGTTGGTGAAGAAGTCGAGATCGTCGGCATCCGTCCGACCATCAAGTCGACCTGCACGGGCGTTGAAATGTTCCGCAAGCTTCTGGACCAGGGCCAGGCCGGCGACAACATCGGCGCGCTGCTGCGCGGCGTTGACCGCAACGGCGTCGAGCGTGGCCAGATCCTGTGCAAGCCGGGTTCGGTCAAGCCGCACAAGAAGTTCATGGCTGAGGCCTACATCCTGACGAAGGAAGAAGGCGGCCGTCATACGCCGTTCTTCACGAACTACCGTCCGCAGTTCTACTTCCGCACGACGGACGTGACGGGCATCGTGTCGCTTCCGGAAGGCACGGAAATGGTCATGCCGGGCGACAACGTTACGGTTGAAGTCGAGCTGATCGTTCCGATCGCGATGGAAGAAAAGCTGCGCTTCGCTATCCGCGAAGGCGGCCGCACCGTCGGCGCCGGCATCGTCGCTTCGATCATCGAGTAATCGA
>DATGWU010000105.1:0-7194 GCA_035299345.1 Rhizobium sp. | reverse complement strand
CCTGGCTCTGACCCTGATCGGCAGCGGAAGCCGGCAGCGGCTGCCAGACGGCCTGCGCCGCGGCCGGCGAGGCGGCGCCGGCAAGGCTGCCCGCGAGGCAGGCGGCCAGCAGACGTGGTGCCTGCGGGCGTCTTCCTCCGGCTCCGCTTCTTGCGATTGAATTCATGGGGTCCAGGCTCGGCGATCGCTTGAAAATGCTTACCCAAACGTAAAGCCATGTGGTTAACGTTTGGTTGCGACCGTGCCCGTCATACCCCGGACCGCGGCCTGTTCCTGTGGCTGCAACGCCACTAAGTTGTGCAAGGGATGTGGACCGAAAGCCGCAGCAGGCATGGAAATGTGGACAAGAAAAGGCAAAAGCAGTATGGGTCGCCCATGATCAAGCGCGCTGTCAAACTCGTCGAAGCCGGGGCTATCGAATCCGCCCTGCGCACCGTTGCAACCGAAAAGAGTGGTCTGGACGCTCTGCAGGATGCCCTGACCGGGTATTTGGCAGGTCCCTTCTGCAACGCGATCAAGGTGATCGGCAGCATTTCCGGCCGCGTCGTGGTCAGCGGTGTCGGCAAGAGCGGCCATATCGGCTCCAAGATCGCCGCGACGTTTGCGTCGACGGGCACACCGTCCTTCTTCGTCCATCCGGTGGAAGCCAATCACGGCGACCTCGGCATGATCGCCCGCGACGACGTGATCCTCGCGATGTCGTGGAGCGGCGAAAGCACCGAGCTGCACGGCATCCTCTCCTATTCGCGGCGCTTCTCCATTCCGCTGATCGCGATGACGGCCGGCGAGACCTCGACGCTGGCACGCGAGGCCGATATCGTGCTGTTGCTGCCCAAGGAACAGGAAGCCTGCCCGCACGGTCTCGCCCCGACGACCTCGACGATGATGCAGCTTGCCATGGGTGACGCGCTCGCCGTTGCGCTCCTCGAAGCGCGCGGCTTCACGGCGCTCGATTTCCGCACCTTCCATCCGGGCGGCAAGCTCGGCGCGATGCTGACGCATGTGACGGACATCATGCACACCGGCGACAACATCCCGCTGGTGCCGCTCGGCACCTCGATGCCGGACGCGATCACCATGCTGTCGATGAAGCGTTTCGGCTGCGTGGGCGTCGTCGACGGGCAGGGCACGCTCTGCGGCATCGTCACCGACGGCGACATCGCCCGTCATCTCGACCGCAATCTCGCGGGGCTGGCCGTGGATGACGTGATGACCCGCAATCCGAAGATCGTCGCACCCTCGACGCTTGCGACGAGCGCGATGGGCCTGCTCAACCAGCACAACATCTCGGCGCTCTTCGTCGCCGACGAGGACCGCACGCCGCTCGGCATCGTGCATTTCCACGACCTGCTGCGGATCGGCGTCGCCTGATCTTCGATCAGGCCGCCTCCACCACCAGATCCCGTCCCGTTCCCGAAACCACCTTCACCCTGGTGCCCGCCGGCAGGTCCGGTCCCATGACCGGCCAGTAGGTGTCGTCGAGACGGATGCGTCCGCGTCCGTCGACGATCGGTTCGGCAAGAGTGGCCGTCCGCCCGACGAGGCTCGCGCCCCGCTGGTTGAGGAGAGGTTCGTCGGTCGCCTGTTCGCCGGAAGAGAGGAAGCGACGGCCTGCAAAGGTCGAGGCCACCGCAAGGGCGGCAAAGACGAGAAACTGCAGCTGCCAGACCCAGAAGCCCATCGTCCAGAGCAGGATGGACAGGAGCCCGGTCAGCAGTGCGGCGATCCCGATCCAGACGAGGAAGACGCCGGGCAGTGCCAGTTCGGCGGCCAGCAGAAGGAAGCCGAGGAGCCACCAGCTCCACGGACCGAGTTCGCTGATCAGGCGCATCAGCATGGCTCAGCTCTCCTCGCTCGGCCGGTCTGCGGCAAAGGGGTTCACCGCCGGTGTCGAACGGGCCGATGCCGAGCGGGCAGGGGTCGCGCGCGGGCGGGGTGGCTGGGCAGGTGCCTCGCCGAAGACCTCGCGGGCGATGGCGCCGATGCCGCCGAGCGTGCCGATGAGGCTCGAGGCTTCCATCGGCATCAGCACGACCTTGGAATTGGAGGCCGTGCCGATCGAGGTCATCGCCTCGGTATATTTCTGTGCCACGAAGTAGTTGATCGCATTGATGTCGCCGGCGGCGATCGCCTGCGACACCATCTGCGTCGCCTTGGCTTCCGCCTCGGCCAGCCGTTCGCGGGCCTCGGCCTCGCGGTAGGCGGCTTCCCGCTGGCCTTCGGCTTCGAGGATGGCCGACTGCTTGGCACCTTCCGCCCGCAGGATCTGCGCGTTGCGATAGCCTTCCGCTTCGAGCACCTGGGCGCGCTTCTCGCGTTCCGCTTTCATCTGTCGCGCCATGGCGTCGACGAGATCGGCCGGCGGGCGGATGTCCTTGATCTCGACGCGGGTGACCTTGATGCCCCAGGGGCCGACCGCCTCGTCGACGACCCTGAGCAGCCGGTCGTTGATCGCCTCGCGGTTTGAGAGCAGCTCGTCAAGATCCATCGAGCCCATGACCGAGCGGATGTTGGTCATGGTGAGGTTGAGGATCGCGTTTTCGAGATTGGCGACCTGATAGGCCGCCTGGGCGGCGTTCAGCACCTGGTAGAAGGCGACCGCGTCGGCGGAGACGCTGGCATTGTCCTTGGTGATGACCTCCTGGGTCGGAACGTCGAGGACCTGTTCCATGACGTTCAGCTTGGCGCCGATCCGCTCGATGAACGGGATAATCAGGTTGAGGCCCGGCTCCAGCGTGCGGGTATAGCGGCCGAAGCGCTCGATGGTGTAGCGGAAGCCCTGCGGCACCGTCTTGATCCCGGCAAACAGGACCAGGATGACGAGCGCCACGAGTGCAATGACGACGATATCCGAACCGGCGAGACCCATTTCTGCCCTCCTCTACACGGTGTCGTAGCAGTTGATCACTTCGGCACGTTAAGCGCAAGAAACAACAGCGGGTTTCGCCGCGGCAGGTTGGTCAGACCCAGCCCTGCAGCTCGCGGCGCACAACCTTTTCGAGCACGCGCATGCCTTCGGGGCTGTCGTTGAGACAGGGGATGTGGACGAACTTTTCACCGCCGTGCTCGTGGAAGCTCTCAGCGGCCTCGCCGGCGATCTCCTCCAGCGTCTCCAGACAGTCGGAGACGAAGCCGGGATTGATGACGGCGATCCGTTTCACGCCCTCGTGTGCAAGCTTCTCGACGGTCTTGTCGGTGTAGGGCTGCAGCCATTCCTCCGGTCCAAAGCGGGACTGGAAGGTCACCATGAACCTGTCCTTCGGGAGGCCGAGGCGCTCGCGCAACAGTCGTCCCGTCTTCTGGCAGAAACAGTGATAGGGATCGCCCTGCTTGAAGTAGGACTGTGGGATGCCGTGGAAGGAGGCGAGCAGCATTTCCGGCTGCCAGTCGAGGCCGGCGAGCGTCTTTTCCACCGAGACCGCCAGGGCATCGATGTATTCCGGGTCGTCGTGATATTGCGGCACGGTGCGCAGCGCCGGCTGCCAGCGCATCGCCATCAGCTTCTCGAAGGCCTTGTCGTTGACGGTCGCCGTCGTGGAGGCGGCATATTGCGGATAGAGCGGGAAGAGCAGGATCTTGTCGCAGCCCGCTGCCTGCAGCGCGTCGATCTTCGAGGCGATAGACGGCTGACCGTAGCGCATCGCCCAGTCGACGATGACGTTCGGAAGGTCGCCGAGCGCCTCGGTCAGCAGGTCCGACTGGCTGCGGGTATAGGTGCGCAGGTAGCTCTCGTCCCTCTCCTTGTTCCAGATCTCCGCATAGGCTTTGCCGACCTTCTGGGGACGGGTGTTGAGCACGATGCCGAACAGGATCGGGTACCATTTCCACGGCGACAACTCGATCACGCGCTTGTCGGTCAGGAATTCCTTGAGGTAGCGCCGCATCGAGGTGTAGTCGGTGCCGTCCGGCGTGCCGAGATTGACCAGGAGAACGCCGACCTTTCCGAAGCGAACGGGCGGGTGGTTGGTTGGCAGGTGGGTGAGATCGGCTGTCATTGTCTGTGCTCGTCCTGATCCTGTGTCGCCGCCTCGCAGATTGGTGAGCGCGGCGCGCGTGAGCCTTTTCTAAAAAGAAAAGCCGGTCCGGGGAAGCCCGGGCCGGCCAGATGTCTGCAGGAAAGCAAGCTTATTTCGCGGGAACTTCCAGTTCCTGCCCAACCATCAGGAAGTCGGGGTTCTTCAGCTTGTTGGCTTCGGCGATCTTCGACCACATCATGCCGTCGCCGAAGAGCTCCTTGGCGATCTTCCAGAGGCTGTCGCCGGCTGTCACCGAATAGGTCTTGACGGTCGCAACGGCCGCATCGGCGGCGGCCGGTGCTGCGGTTTCCGTCGCGGGAGCGGCGGCTGCCGGGGTCTGGGCGGCGCCGGCGACTTCCGCTACGCGGCCGTCGGTATAAGGCTTGTAGGGGCTGTTCTTGGCGATGTACTCGGCCACCACCGTTTCGAGGCCCGGACCGTAGTCGTAGGCGTCTGTGCCGGCGGTTGCGAAGATGCTGTAGCCGTCGCCGCCCGCACGCATGTAGTTGTTGGTCGCGACGCCGTAGGTCTTTGCCGGATCGAGCGGGACGAAAGCATCGCCCTCCTTGACCTCGACGGAGATCACGCGGCTGCCGGCCGGCTTCGACTTGTCGAAGCTGTACTTCAGGCCGGAGACCTGCGGGAAGCGGCCGGCGCCTTCCTCGATCTGGCCGAGGCCGTTCTCGAGTGCCGCGACGATGTCGGCGCCCTTCAGATGGAAGGTGGCGAGCGTGTTCTGGAACGGCAGCACGGTCAGCACTTCGCCCATGGTGACGACGCCGCCGTCGATCGAGGCGCGCAGGCCGCCGCCGTTCTGGATGGCGATCGTCACGCCCTGTTCCTTGACGCGGTCGACCATGGCGTCGGCGACGAGATTGCCCATCGAGCATTCCTGGACGCGGCAGACCTCACGCGAGCCGTCGATGACGTCGGCCGACTGACCGATCTCCTTCTTCTTCAGTTCGTCGATCGGGCCTGCGAGTTCCGCGACCTTCGCGGTGTAGCCTTCGTCCGGCTTGACGGAAGCGTCGAGGAGCTTCGGCGCGCCCTCGGAGGACTTGACCACGCCGGCATCGTCGAAGACGACCTTCAGGTCGCCGAGATACTTCGAATAGGCGTAGGCGGTCACGATCGGCACGTCGACGCCCGACGGCGACTTGACCAGCGTCGGGTAGGGGCCGGCAGCCTTCTCGTCGGTGCTCGACAAGAGCGTGTGGCTGTGTCCGCCGACGATCACGTCGATGCCGTCCACGGCTTTGGCGATCTCCTGGTCCTTGACGTAGCCGACATGCGAGAGCAGCACGATCTTGTTGACGCCTGCGGCCTCGATTTCCTTCACCGCATCCTTCAGGTAGCCGATCTCGTCGGCGAAGAGCACGTCCTTGCCGGGCGAGGAGGTTTCGTCGGTGTCGCTTGCAAGCACGGAGACGATCGCAACCTTCTCGCCGCCGAATTCCTTGACGACGTAGGGCTTGTACTTGTCGGCGATCGGCGTGTTGAGGCCGGCGAGCGTGTTGCCGGAGACCATCGGGAACTTGAGCGCCGCGATGAAGCGGGCGAGTTCTTCCGGGCCGTCGTCGAATTCGTGGTTGCCGATCGCCATGGCGTCGAAGCCGATGCCGTTCATGAAGTCGGCGATCGGGGCGCTCTTGTAGGTCGTATAGAAGAGCGAGCCCTGGAACTGGTCGCCGGCGTCGAGGACGAGCACGTTTCCGCCCGAAAGCTCGTTGCGGCGGGTGTCGATTGCGGTCTTCACGCGGGCGATACCGCCGAAGCACTCGTTCTTGCCGGCCTCTTCCTCCGAGCAGGTCGAATCGTACTTGTTGATTGCCTCGATGCGCGAGTGGAAGTCATTGATGTGCAGGATGTTCAGCTCGAAATCCGCAAAGGCTGCGCCCGCCGAGAGGGCGAGCACGGACACACTCAACAGGCCCAATCGAAATTGTTTCAACATCGGTTTTCTCCTGATATCTGCGGCTTTTTTCTTCAGCCGCCGTTCGTATTTCCGCTCGGTATTCAAAGGACTACACTTCGGCGCGATGTTTCCACCAAGTGCCTGCGACCGCAAGAGCAAATGCACTTTCGTCCCCGCCGCTCAGCGCAGACGTGGTAAACCAGCAAAGCGACAGTTGCACGAAGGGGAGGGCGGCGTCAGGTCCGCGATGCGGCGGAGGGCGCACGAGAACGCGGCCGGACCGCAGGCCCGGGCGCGTCATCTGCGGGAATGGGATGCGATCAGGACCGGCGGGCGAGCGAGAACTGTGCGCCGCTGTCGGAGGTGCAGTTCAGCTGGTTCGGCGTCACCAGTGCGCAATTGACCTTCGACTGCGTGTTGCGGACGAGCGAGGTCATGTTGATCTCGACCAGACGATCCGAAACATTGGTGTAGGTGCCGGAAGCGAGGAGCTGGTTCGTATCGGTCGTGCGCGTGTTGAACGTGCCGCCGGAGAAGGTGGAGGTGATTCCGTTCGGATCGACCCACGTGCCTTCGACGCTCGTCGCCTGACGAACCGGTGGCATCGGGCGCGGGCCACTGGAGTAACATGCCGACAGCGCCGAGGCGCATACCAGCAGAACGCCGAGATTCCTGATTTTCATTCCTCATTCCCCACATGGTCCGGGCCAGCCTTGACCCGGAACCATGCCGCCGACAAATGGTGAAAGCAAGGCCAAGTATCCGCCTTTGCGCGGTTTTCCAACGTCGAGCGCCGGCGTTTGACCATTGGCAAAAGAAAACCCGCCGCATGGAGCGGCGGGCGAAGGAGCGGCTGTCCGGCGTGCCCGGTTCAGCGAACGAGGATGTTCCGGAACTGCCACGGGTCCTTGGTGTCGAGGTCTTCGGGGAAGAGGCCCGGACGACCGTCAAGCGGCGTCCAGTCGGTGTAGTGGCCCTCGACCGGGCCGAGATACGGAGACTGGACTTCGAGGCAGCGCTTGTAGTCCATTTCGTCGGCCTCGACGATGCCGGCTTCCGGATTTTCGAGCGCCCAGACCATGCCGGCGAGCACCGCGGAGGAAACCTGCAGGCCGGTGGCGTTCTGGTAGGGGGCGAGCTTGCGCGCCTCCTCGATGGTGAGCTGCGAGCCGTACCAGTAGGCATTCTTGCCGTGGCCGTAGAGCAGCACGCCGAGTTCATCGGCGCCGTCGATGATCTTGTCCTCCGAGAGTACCTCGGTTG
>DATGWU010000104.1:0-1575 GCA_035299345.1 Rhizobium sp. | reverse complement strand
GGCGGCGTCGTCCGGGGCAGGGCACGGCGAGAAAGGCTCCCGCCATGCCAGACATCGTCTCAGAGCAGCGAGAGTTGCACGCCGCTTCCGTTCGGCGGAACGAAGAGGTCGTCGCGCAGCTGCATGCTGCGCCGCCCGAGCCCCAGCCGTTTCGTCGCCATTTCGAAGCGCCGGCTGATCTGCCAGGCATAGGGACCTGCGCCCTTCATCCGCTTGCCGAACTCGGCATCGTAGTCCTTGCCGCCGCGCATCGAGCGCACCAGCGACATCACGTGCCGGTAACGATCGGGATAGTTCTGCAGCAGCCAGTCGCGGAAGAGCGGGCTCACCTCCAGGGGCAGGCGGAGCAGGACGTAGCTCGCCTCGCATGCGCCTGCGGCCTTGCCGGAATCGAGCACCCGCTCGATCTCGTGGTCGTTGAGTGCCGGGATCACCGGCGCCATCATCACGGCCGTCGGAATGCCGGCCTCCGACAGCCGGCGGATCGCCTCGAGCCGTCGCGTCGGGGTGGAAGCGCGCGGTTCCATGGTCCGGGCCAGCTTGCGGTCGAGCGTCGTCACCGAGATCGCGACCTTCGCCAGCCCCTTCTCGGCCATCGCCGCGAGGATGTCGATGTCGCGGGTGATCAGCGCCGACTTGGTGACGATGGCGACCGGATGGTTCGCCTTCTGCAGCACTTCGAGCACCTGTCGCATGATCCGCCATTCGCGTTCGATCGGCTGGTAGGGGTCGGTATTGGTGCCGATCGCGATCGTCCGCGGCTTGTAGCCGGGCTTGGCGAGCTCCCGTTCGAGGAGCCGCGGAGCATCCGGCTTGGCGAAGAGCTTGCTTTCGAAATCGAGACCCGCCGAGAGGCCCATATAGGCGTGCGTCGGCCGTGCGAAGCAGTAGATGCAGCCGTGCTCGCAACCGCGATAGGGGTTCACCGAGCGATCGAAGGGAATGTCCGGCGACTCGTTGCGGGTAATCGCGGTGCGCGGCTTTTCCACCTGCACTTCCGTCCGGAACGGCGGCATGTCCTCGAGCGTCGTCCAGCCGTCGTCATAGGCGACCCGTTCGGTCGGCTCGAACCGGCCGCCGGGGTTCATGCCCGCGCCGCGCCCACGCCGCCGCTGGATGTCGACCCGAAGGCCCGACGAGTTCACCAGAGCATCGGCAATATCCGCCGTATTGGCAGGCTGGAAGGCAGCCTGCGCCACAAGAGACAATTCGTTCATTGTAGGCTCCAGAGGGGCCAGAGCCCCGTTCGATGAATAGATTCCTAGCGCGAAAAAGAGAACAATACAAGAACAAAAATGCAAAATGTCGCAGTGGCAATATTTTGGGCAAGGCGATAATGTCGGGCCATGTTGACTGTCATCATGGAATGCCGGGACCAGGAACCGGAGCTTGCGCAGACGCTCGCCGTGCTCGTCGCCGGGGCGATCGACGGCCTCGTCAGCGATGTGGTCGTGCTCGACCACGGTTCGAGCGACGGAACGGCGCGCTTGGCCGAGGCCGCGGGTTGCCGGTTTTACAGGCAGTGGAACATGGCGGACATCCTGAATTCCGCGCGCGGCGAGTGGGTCCTCCTGG
>DATGWU010000103.1:0-2028 GCA_035299345.1 Rhizobium sp. | reverse complement strand
TCGTTCTTGAGCTTGCTGACCAGCGTGGCCACGTCCGGCACCTTGATGCCAGCGCTGCGCTTGGGCGGCTCCTCGACCTTCAGGGTCTTGATGCGCGGCGCCACATCCACGCCGAGGTCCGAAGGCTTGACGACCTCGAGCGGCTTCTTCTTGGCCTTCATGATGTTGGGCAGCGTGACGTAGCGCGGCTCGTTCAGGCGCAGGTCGGTGGTGATCACCGCGGGCATCGTGAGCTTCAGCACCTCGAGGCCGCCGTCGACTTCGCGCGTGACGTCCACGGTCGCACCGTCGACTTCCACCTTGCTGGCGAAGGTGGCCTGCGGCAGGCCGGCGAGTGCGGCCAGCATCTGGCCGGTCTGGTTGCAGTCGTCGTCGATGGCCTGCTTGCCCAGGATCACCAGACCCGGCTGCTCCTTGTCGACCAAGGCCTTCAGCAGCTTGGCCACGGCCAGCGGCTGCAGTTCGTCGGCGCACTCGACCAGGATGGCGCGGTCGGCGCCGATGGCCATCGCGGTGCGCAGCGTCTCCTGGCACTGGGTCACGCCGCAGGACACGGCCACGATCTCGGTGACGACGCCCTTTTCCTTCAGGCGCACCGCCTCTTCGACGGCGATCTCGTCGAACGGGTTCATCGACATCTTGACGTTCGCGATGTCGACGCCGGTGCCGTCGCTCTTCACGCGGACCTTGACGTTGTAGTCGACCACCCGCTTGACGGGCACCAACACCTTCATGCGTGCATCTCCAGTTGACGTTAACGTAAATCGCCGATTCTAGAGGCAGGGTCCGCCTCGCGGCGAAAAAATCGAACGATCGTTCTATTCTAGTCGGCTGGTGCCCGGACCCGGGTTCGAACCGGGACGCCCCCTTTCGAGGGCGGCGGAGTTTAAGTCCGCTGCGTCTGCCTGTTTCGCCATCCGGGCGGCAAGAAAAAAGGCCCCGAGACCGTACAGGTCTTGGAGCCTTTCATAAGACTGGAGGCGCGAACCAGAGTCGAACTGGTCTAGACGGATTTGCAATCCGTTGCATAACCGCTTTGCTATCGCGCCGCGCTGCTCATGCTAGCAAAAAGGGAAGCCGGAGCTTCCCTTTTTGTTCGAGCGTTTGGAGCGGGAAACGAGGCTCGAACTCGCGACCTCAACCTTGGCAAGGTTGCGCTCTACCAACTGAGCTATTCCCGCGCTGAAGCTAGCAGTATATACCAGCTTTGATCAGTGTGGCAAGCCGTCTGATGCGGTTGTCGAAGTTTTTACGTCCGACGGGGCCGCAGCCTCGGTCTTGGCGACGAGTTCGTCCTCGGGAAGTGCCTCGGGCATCTTCTCCAGCGCGATCTCGAGCACCTGGTCGATCCACTTGACCGGCACGATCTCCAGGTTGTTCTTCGCGTTCTCGGGGATCTCCTGCAGGTCCTTGACGTTTTCCTCGGGGATCAGAACCTTCTTGACGCCGCCACGCAGCGCCGCGAGCAGCTTTTCCTTCAGGCCGCCGATCGCCGTGACTTCGCCACGCAGCGTGATCTCGCCGGTCATCGCCACGTCGGCGCGCACCGGGATGCCGGTCAGCGCCGAGACGAAGGCCGTCGTCATCGCAATGCCCGCGCTCGGGCCGTCCTTGGGCGTGGCGCCGTCGGGCACGTGGATGTGGATGTCGCGCTTCTCGAACAGCTCGTCCTTGATGCCCAGGCGACGGGAGCGGCTGCGCACCACCGAGCGCGCGGCCTCGACAGATTCCTTCATCACGTCGCCCAGCGAACCGGTGCGAATGATGTTGCCCTTGCCCGGCATCACCGCGGATTCGATGGTCAGCAGGTCGCCGCCGACTTCCGTCCACGCGAGGCCGACCACCTGGCCGACCTGGTTCTTCTTCTCGGTGCGGCCGAAGTCGAACTTGCGCACGCCCAGGTAGTCGTTGAGGTTCTCCTCGGTGACGACGACCTTGCCGTCGGTCTTCTTGAGCTGGATGCCCTTGATGACCTTGCGGCAGATCTTGGAGATCTCGCGCTCGAGCGAACGCACGCCGGCCTCGCGC
>DATGWU010000102.1:0-2352 GCA_035299345.1 Rhizobium sp. | reverse complement strand
GGGGGTCGCCAGTTCCGCGACGAAGGTGATGACCGCGCCGGGGTTCAGCGTGATGCGGAAGACATCGGCCTCGTCGCTCGGCTGGCGGTCGAGGGCGAAACCCTCCGAAGGCGTGATCGCGATGATCCGCTGCGAGCCGAGATCGGGCCAGAACAGCTTGGAATTGGCGAGCCGGAAATGCGGCGCGACGATCACCCGCTCGAGCTGCTCTTCCGAGACGTTGGCGAGTGCGAACACCGCCCAGTCGCCCTGGTGGTTTTCCGAACTGGAGCGGACTTCGATGCGGCGGCGGATGCCGTCGGCGCCGGCGGCCGTCGAAACCTGGAAGGCCTCGCCCTGGCTCGTGTAGATTTCCGTGGTCGGGGTGAGGTCGAGCGCGGTATCGTCGCGCGAGATCTTCACCGGCTCGGCGGCACGGGAGGGAGCGGCGGCAAGGCTCATGAGCCCGCATATCAGGACGGCGAGAAGCATCACCAGCCGGCGCCCGCAGGACGCATGGTCGTTCCGGAGCCAGGTCCTCAACGCTCTCTGTCCCTGTTCCCGCCGGCGTTCTCGGCCAGTCTGGAATACAGGGCGTGATCGCGCCACTGT
The DNA here is from genome assembly GCA_035299345.1 of Rhizobium sp. Lineage (GTDB taxonomy): Bacteria > Pseudomonadota > Alphaproteobacteria > Rhizobiales > Rhizobiaceae > Allorhizobium. The sequence continues at coordinate 1,761 of DATGWU010000102.1, read as the reverse complement.
CCGTTTATTTTAAGATACTCGCGCAAAAGGCCTTCCCGCTGAAATCCGGTCCGTTCGAGCAGCCGGATGCTTTTTTGATTGTCTGGAATACAGGCTGCTTCAATTCGGTGCAACTCGAGGACCCTGAATATGTATGGAATAGCCAGTTGAAGTGCGGCAAACATATGGCCGTGCCCCGCATGTCTTTCGCCCATCCAGTATCCGATCATGCAGCTTTGCGAGGCGCCGCGCCGGATGAGCCCGATCGTCAGGCCGCCGAGCAGCGTGTCGTCGGAACGCGAAAAGAGGAAGAGCGGCACGGCGAGCCCGGCATAATATTCCTGCTCGTTGCGCAGCACGCGGGCGCGGAAGGCCCTTTCCGTGAGATCGTCCGGGCGCCAGCTCGGCTCCCACGGCTGCAGGAAGCTGCGGCTTGCCGCCCGCAGGGCGTGCCATTGGTCGAAATCGCTGTAGCGGGCCAGGCGCAGGCGATGGAACTCGCTTGCAAGATCAGGCTTGTCCGGCTGCCGTGACAGAAACCGAAACACCGATCGTCCCATCGATCACCCCCGGATCGGCGGCAGGTCACGCCGCCGCATGTGTCGTCGTCGGCGGTTGTTCCCGCCTTATATGGCGGCCTTGCGGGCCGATCGATCGCCGAGCGACAGGGCGCCGGCGATCTCGTCCATCGGCGCGAGCTGTTCCAGCGGGCCGATCGCCGAAAGCGTCGGCACCGTGTCGAAGAACAGCCGGCCGGCGAGGTCGGTGAGGCGCTCGGTGGTGATGCCTTCGAGGCGCTCCATCATTTCCTGGTTGGAGATCGGGCGGCCGTAGAGCATCATCTGGCGGGCGATCTGGCCGGCACGCGCCGCCGGGCTTTCCTGCCCCATCAGAAGCTGTGCGCGGATCTGGGCGCGCGAACGGTCGATCTCCTGCTGGTCGATCGTCTTGGACGCCTTGCGCAGCTCCTCGATGATGACGGGCACGAGTTCCGGCAGGTTCTCGCCGCCGGTCGCGGCATGGATGCCGAAGATGCCGGTATCGGAAAAGCCCCAGTGGAAGGCGTAGACCGAGTAGCAGAGGCCGCGGAATTCGCGCACTTCCTGGAAGAGCCGCGAGGACATGCCCCCGCCGAGAATGTTGGCGAGCACCTGCGAACAGTAGAAGTCACGCACATGGTAGGCGCGGCCCTCGAAGCCGATCAGCACCTGCGCATCCATGAGGTCGCGGGTCTCGCGCGCCTCGCCACCGGTGTAGCGGGCGGGTTCCATGACCGGGATCGCGGACGCCTTGGTCGGCAGGGAGGCATAGCGCTCCTCGACCTGGCGGACGAAGGCGTCGTGGTCGACGGCGCCGGCAGCAACGACGAACATGCGGTCGGTCGTGTAGTTGCGGGAGAGATAGCCGCGGATCTCGTCGCTGGTGAAGGCCTTGACCGTGTCCGGGGTGCCGAGGATCGGCCGCCCGAGCGTCTGGTCGCGGAAGGCGATCTCGGAGAAGCGGTCGAAGACGACGTCGTCCGGCGTGTCGTTCGCTGCGCCGATCTCCTGCAGGATCACCTGCTTCTCGCGCGCAAGCTCGTCCTCGTCGAAGAGCGAGTCCGTCAGGATGTCGGAGAGGATGTCGACCGCGAGCGGAACGTGGTCCTTGAGCACGCGGGCATAGTAGGCGGTGGTTTCGGTCGACGTCGCGGCATTGAGTTCGCCGCCGACATTCTCGATCTGCTCGGCGATGTCGCGGGCGCTGCGGCTCGTCGTGCCCTTGAAGGCCATGTGTTCGAGC
>DATGWU010000101.1:0-7182 GCA_035299345.1 Rhizobium sp. | reverse complement strand
ATGCGGTGCCGATCCCGCATTTCGGGGTGATCCTCGGCACCGACGACTTCGTCGGGCTGGCGCGCCGGCTGGAGGCCGATCCCGCGACCCGCTGGGGGCTGAAACCCAAGCTCCGCTTCGAAGGACAGGCCGGCGAGCAGCGCACCATGTTCGTCTTCGACCCCTCCGGCAACGCGCTGGAATTCAAGGCCTTCACCGACGACCTCGCGATTTTCGCCGTGTGAGGGAGCGGGCGGGGCGACGGGGCGATATCCATTGCGTGGAAGATTCTATCGGCAAGGGAAGAGTCTCTCCCGTGATGCAAACACTTTACCGTCATGCCGGGTTTGACCCGGCATCCAGTCGCGCAATGTCCATCGCGCGGGGGGACTCTTTGGACGGAGCGACAAGGGAAGAGTCTCTTCGGCTCGCCGACGCTCGCCGGCTGGACCCCGGATCAAGTCCGGGGTGACGGCGGATGTGGAGCCGCACTGATCGCGGCGACCTTTGCTGGCAAGCTGAGGGGGGCGGCGAGGCCCTATTCCCCTTCCCGCTTGACGCGGTACTCGCCGGTTTCGGGGTCCTTTATCAGGGTTCCCATGGCGCCGGTCTCGCGTTCGCGCTCCGCCTGCTTCGAGCGGGCGGAGAGCTTTTCCGCATCTGCGACGAAGCGGCGATAGAGCAGCATTGCGCCGCCGACCAGCAGAAGCAGGAGGATCAACTGCGCCATGCGTTCGGTTCCCGTGTCGTGTTCGCGGCCTCAGAGGCCGTAGCGACCCCACAATGCCTTTTCTTCCAGCACTTCGGCAAGCCCGCCGACGGCGGCTGCCGCGATCTGTTCCGCATCCGGTGCGGCGAAGGCGGAGACACCCGGAAGCCGCCTTCCGAAGAAATCCTTCGCCCCGCTGATCAGTTCCAGCCTGGCGTCCTTGCCGTAGCGGCGCTTGATGTCCTCGCGCATCCCGCCGAGACGATCGACGAGACCGAGTTCGAGGCCTCGGCGGCCCGTCCAGAAGAGGCCCGAGAAGATGCCCGGTTCGTCTGCGAGGCGGTTTTCGCGGCGCGCCTTCACCATCTCGATGAAGATGGTGTGGATCTCCACCTGCAGGCTCTTCAGATATTCGATGTCGCTTTCCTTCTCCGGCTGGAACGGATCGAGGATCACCTTGTTCTCGCCGGCGGTGTAGACGCGGCGCTCGACGCCGATCTTCTTCAGAAGTTCTGGGAAGCCGAAACCGCCGGAGACAACGCCGATCGAGCCGACGATCGAGGACGGGTCGGCGACGATCTCGTCGCCGGCAAGGGCGATCATGTAGCCGCCGGAGGCCGCGACATCCTCGACATAGACGAGCACCGTCTTGCTCTTTTCCTCGGCAAGCGCCCGGATGCGCTCGAAGATCATCCGCGACTGGACCGGCGATCCGCCCGGCGAATTGACGGCAATGGCGACGGCCGGCGCGTCTTTCCTGGAAAACGCCTTTTCGAGCATCGGCGCCACGCTTGCGAGATTGAGCGCCGGCTTGAACCTGGAGCCGCCGGCGGCGATCGTCCCGTGCAGGCGAACGACCGGGATCACCGTTCCCTTCTTGCGGAACCGTTTCGGCAACAGGCGATCGAGAAATTTCGGCATCAGGCGGCCCTTCATTTACGCTTACACGTCGTCAGGCCGTCCATGTAAGTCTTCCGGTGAAAAACAACAATGGCCCGGCCCCCACTCCCCTTGTCAGTCCTCACCTGGCTCTCTAGGTTCCTGCAAATTAGTTTCAGTCAAAGAATTGACGCATCGCAAGAAGGAAACGGGATGACTGAAACGGCAGTGCGACCGACACAGTCGCCCGTATGGCGCAGCGAGCTTGGCGAACCCGCGCTCGCGGAGATCCACGGCTCGATCGAGGTCCGCAGCAGCCGGCCATTCTGGCGGCGGGCACTCGCTTTCCTCGGCCCTGGATACCTGGTCGCAGTCGGCTATATGGACCCGGGCAACTGGGCGACGTCGCTTTCCGGCGGCGCCCGCTACGGCTACGCGCTGCTGGTGGTCGTCCTTCTCTCCAGCGTCATGGCGATGTTCCTGCAATCGCTCGCCGCGCGGCTCGCCATCGCCACCGACAGGGACCTTGCGCGCGCCTGCCGCGACTCCTACCCGCAATGGCTTTCCTACAGCCTGTGGATCCTTGCCGAGATCGCGATCATCGCGACGGACCTCGCAGAGGTGATCGGCACCGCGATCGGGTTGAAGCTCATCTTTGGCATGCCGATCGAGATCGGCGTCATCGTGACGGCAAGCGACGTCTTCCTCGTCCTTCTATTGCAGCGGCTCGGTTTCCGCTGGATCGAAGCCTTCGTGATCACGCTCACCGCCGTCATCGGCGCGAGCTTCGCCGTCCAGCTCTGGCTCGCAGCGCCCGATGCCGGCGCGGTCGCCCGCGGCTTCCTGCCCTCCGCGCAGATCGTCTCTGATCCACAGATGCTCTACATCGCCATCGGTATTCTCGGCGCGACCGTCATGCCGCACAATCTCTATCTCCATTCGGGGATCGTGCAGACGCGCAAATACGATTCGAGCCCGAAAGGCCGGCGCGAGGCGCTCTCCTTCGCCACCATCGATTCCACGCTCGCGCTCTTCTTCGCGCTCCTCGTCAATGCGGCGATCCTCATCCTCTCGGCGGCCGCCTTCCACACCTCCGGCAATTTCGGGATCGCCGAACTCGGCGACGCGCATGCGGTACTCGCCCCTCTCCTCGGCTCGACCGTGGCGCCTCTCCTGTTCGGCATCGCGCTTCTGTGCAGCGGCCTCAACTCGACGGCGACGGCGACGCTCGCCGGCCAGGTCGTCATGGAAGGCTTCGTGCGGATGCGGCTGAAACCGTGGATCCGAAGACTCGCCACGCGGGCGCTGGCGATCGTGCCGGCGGCATTCGTTGCCATCTGGTACGGGGAGCGCGGCACCGGCGAGCTGTTGATCCTGAGCCAGGTCGTGCTCAGCCTGCAACTGCCGTTCGCCGTCTTCCCGCTGGTGCTGATTACGGCTAACCGGCGCAAGATGGGCGAACTCGTAGCACCCCGCTGGCTGACCATGGTCGCGCTCGCGATGGCGCTTCTCATCACGGTGCTGAACCTGAAGCTCGCCTCCGACTTCCTCATCGGGTGACGACCAGCTCTAGCCCTTGCGCGGATAGGCCCTGCGGCCGTTGTTCAGGTCATCGACACCGGCCGAGAAGGCATGGCTCTCAGGATCGTCGTGCATCAGGAGCGGCGAGCGGAACGCGAGGCGTGCCCGCGATCCCTTGATCGCCGTCACCAGGATGCGCACCGCGTTCTCGCCGGTGCGCGGATAGACCGGCGTGATTTCGATGCCGCCGAAACGGCGGCCGCAGGCATCAATGATCTCCGCCACCGATTCCGGACGGGCGATCAGCGACAGCTGCCCGCCGGGCACCATGATCGCGCCGGCCGTGCGTATCCAGGCGTCGAAGAGCCCTCCGGTCATGGCATGGGCTTCGGCCTTCAGGCTGTCGGGCGTGCGGCGGTCGCGCCCGTCGTTGAAGGGCGGGTTCATGATGACGTGGTGGAAGGTGTCGTCGGCAAGGCCCGCCGCCACCCTCGCCTTGCCCGCCAGCGTGACGTCGGCCTCGACGAGGTCGACGCGCGGGGCGATCGCGGCGTTTTCCGGCAGCGCGAGGCTCTTTGCGGCATAGCCGAGCATTTCCGCCGAGCGCTCGACGAGCGTGACCTCGGCCTCCGCAAGCCGGGCCGCGACCGCAAGCCCGGCAGCGCCGGCGCCGGCGCCGAGATCGGCAAGCCTGAACGGACCGGCATGGTCGACCAGAGATGCCAGCAGCATGGCATCCATGCCGGCGCGGTGGCCGCGCCCCTTCGGCTGCACGAGATGAAAGCGGCCGCGATGGAAGGCGTCGACCGTCTCGACGACCTCTGTGGCAACCGTCATCGGATCAATCCTTCTCGTCACGCAGCTCGTCCGCGAGGCCGGCGTCCACCAGGATCTTGCGCGCCTCGTCCGCCCTGCCGTCTTCGACCAGCAGCCGGCGCGGCAGCATGCCGAGCGATCCTTCGAGGACGCTCATCGACTGGTCGGCGATCATGCAGGCGATTCCGGCGTCTTTCATGAGGCTTTCGGCGAAGGACAACAGGACCGGATCGTTGCTGCGGATCATCTCGTACATTTTGCTAAAAAACCTCGCCGATTAGAGGGCCTGGAGCCATTTCGCCTCTTGCCGTCGCAGGCGCCACTTTTTATGGTCGGGCCAGCTTTGAAACAGGAGTCCGGTGCGTTGGGCGTAGTCATACCGCTTGAGGAAAACAAAAACAAACAGGCGTCCGTCAAGCCGCTGGTCGATCTCACCAAGGCCGGCATGGAACGGGTCAACCAGTTGATCCTCTCGAAGGCCGGTTCCGACGTACAGATGATTCCCGAAGTCGCCAATCACCTGATCTCGTCCGGTGGAAAGCGCCTGCGCCCGATGCTGACGCTCGCCTCCGCCGCGATGTTCGACTATGCCGGCGACGGCGACGTCAAGCTCGCGACCAGCGTCGAATTCATGCACACGGCAACGCTCCTCCACGACGACGTCGTCGACGAGAGCGACCTGCGCCGCGGAAAGTCCACGGCGCGCATGATCTGGGGCAACCAGGCGAGCGTGCTCGTCGGCGACTTCCTGCTCGGACAGGCCTTCCGCATGATGGTCGAGGTCGGCTCGCTGGAAGCACTCGATGTCTTGTCCGCCGCAGCCTCGATCATCGCCGAGGGCGAAGTGCTACAGCTTTCCGTCGCCAAGAACATGGAGACGACCGAAGACGACTATCTCGAGGTGATCCGCGCCAAGACCGCGGCGCTCTTCGCAGCCGCCGCCGAAGTCGGCCCGATCATCGCCGGCGCCGATCGCGCCGGACGGAACGCGCTGAAGTCCTACGGGATGAATCTCGGCCTCGCATTCCAGCTCGTCGACGACGCGCTCGACTACGGCGGCAAGGCCTCCGAGCTCGGCAAGAATGTCGGCGACGACTTCCGCGAGGGCAAAATCACCCTGCCGGTCATCCTCGCCTACCGCCGCGGCACGCCGTCGGAACGCGAGTTCTGGCGCGAGGCGATCGAGGGCGGACAGAACGACGATGCGCGGCTCGAAAAGGCGCTCGGCCTCATCTCCAAGTACGGCGGCCTCAACGATACGATCACCCGCGCACTGCACTACGGCACCATCGCCCGTGACGCTCTGGCGCCGCTGCCGGATACGAAATGGAAATCGGCACTGCTCGACGTGATCGATTTCTGCGTCGCGCGGGTGAATTGACCGGCGACCGGCATTGCCTTGCGGCTGTGCTTCAAAAAAGCCATTCTGTACGTGAATCGTCTCGACGGATGTAAGTTTTCGGCCGGATCGTTCCGGCTATCTTTGTTGAAAGGCTCGTTCATGCGGCAAAGTCTTGCCCTTCGTCTCATTTCCGGGACCGCCGTTGCGCTCCTGCTGTCGCTGTCGCCCGGTATGGTTGCGAGTGCGCAGACGGAAACCGCTCCCGCTGCCGAGGGGGAGACATTCGACCCCGGTATCGTCGACACCTTCTCCGGCGCCTTTCTCGCCGGCCGGGTGGCCGACGCGGAACGGGACTATGACGTCGCAATCCCGCTCTACAAGAAGGCGCTGGCGCTCAATCCCGGCGATGTGGAGATCCGCGAACGGCTGATGATCGCGCTGTTCATGAACGGCGATTTCGACGAGGGCGTGAAATTCGCCAACGACCTCAAGAACGACGTCGCCGTCGAGCGGGTGACGACGGTCGCCCGCGGGCTCGACGCGATCCGCAGCCGTGAGTTCACCACCGCGGAAAAGATCCTGAAGTACCAGGGTCCGAACGACCTGGACCGGCTGATGAACTCGCTTCTGGTCGCCTGGACGAAGGTCGGCGCCGGCGAGGGCAAGAAGGCGCTCGCCATGGTCGAAGGCCTCGAAGGCCCCGACTGGTACGGCATCTTCAAGCGTTACAATGCCGGTGTGATCGCCCTGCTCACCGGCGATACGGATGCCGCGCGGCGCAACCTCAACGAGGCGGTGACCGACCGCGAGGGTGGCGCCACCGCGCCCGACACCTTCGTGCGGGCCGTCATGTCGCTCGCGGCACTCGAAGCCAAGCAAGGCAACAAACAGAAGGCGCTCGATGCCATCGCCGCCGGTGACGCGCTCGTCGGAAACTTCGCGCCCTTCAAGGCTCTGCGCGACCATATCTCCAAGGGAGAGCCCGTCGAACCCGTGGTGACCAGCGCCACGGAAGGCGCGGCCGGCGTTCTCTTCTCGATCGGCGGCGCGCTGAACCGCGACGGCGCCGAGGAGACCGTGACGCTTTACCTGCAGCTTGCCCACGCACTGGAGCCGAAGAGCGCCGATACGCTGATCCTGCTCGGCGGCCTTGCCGAGAAGCTCGAGCGGCCGGAGCGGGCGATCGGCTTCTACAAGCAGGTCCCCGAAACCTCTCCGATGCGGCGCATCTCCGAACTGCAGCTCGGCCTGACGCTCGCCGAGACCGGCAAGGTGGAAGAGGCGCGCAAGCATTTGAAGTCGCTGATCGAGTCCGATCCGAGCGACATCCGCAGCTATCTCGCCTACGGCAGCGTGCTTTCCGAAGCGAAGGACTACGCCGCGATGGCCGACAACTACGACAAGGCGGTCGGAGTGATCGGCCCGCAGCCCAGCCGCGGCGACTGGTCGGTCTTCTTCCAGCGCGGCATCGCCTATGAACGGCTGAAGCAGTGGGAAAAGGCGGAACCGAGCTTTCGCAAGGCGCTCGAGCTCAACCCCGACCAGCCGCAGGTGCTCAACTATCTCGGCTATTCCTGGGTCGACATGAACCGCAATCTCGGCGAGGGCCTCGAGATGATCCGCAAGGCGGTCGAGCTCCGGCCCGACGACGGCTACATCGTCGATTCGCTCGGCTGGGCCTATTTCCGCATGAGCCGGTTCGACGAGGCAGTGACCGAGTTGGAGCGCGCGGCCGAACTGAAGGCCGGCGACGCGACGATCAACGACCACCTGGGCGACGCCTACTGGCGCGTCGGGCGCAAGCTCGAAGCCACCTACCAGTGGAAGCGCGCACTCGCCTCCGATCCGGAGAAGGACCAGATCGCCAAGATCCAGGCGAAGATCGACAAGGGCCTGCCGCCGCTTGCAGCCGATGCGGCGAAGGCGACCCCGGAAG
>DATGWU010000100.1:0-3589 GCA_035299345.1 Rhizobium sp. | reverse complement strand
GCCTGGCGCAGCAGCTGATTCGCGACCGTCAATTGCTTGTTGCGGTACTGCGCGTTCTCCGCTTGCAGCGTGGCGAGGCTGGTGAAGTAGGTGCCGAGATTACCCGCGGCTTCGGCCGGGACGGTGGCCAGCCGCTGGACCGGCCAGACGGCGGTTGTCACGGCAAGCCTGACCCATTCCATCGTGTGGAAACGCAGGTCGATGAACAGCAAGGCAACGGCGAGGGTAAGGAAAAACGTCAGCTGGGCGAGCGGCGCCGGACCTCTCTTGAAAAAGGGTGGTGGCGAGTGACCGACGGCTGACATCACAACAAGCGCGCCCCTAGCGAGTGACCAAGCGGCGCACCCATTGCGCCGCCTCGCACACTAAAGGGAATGGGGTTTATTCGTTCGCAAAAATACTGCCGAGTTTGTCCATCTTTTCGAGCGCGAGGCCCGAACCGCGAACAACGCAGGTCAGCGGATCGTCCGCCACGATCACGGGCAGGCCGGTTTCCTCCATCAGCAGGCGGTCGAGGTCGCGCAGCAGCGCGCCGCCCCCGGTGAGGACCATGCCCTTCTCGGCGATATCGGCGCCGAGTTCCGGCGGGGTTTGCTCAAGCGCGATTTTTACCGCGCCGACGATCTGGTTCAGGGGATCGGTGAGCGCTTCGAGGATTTCATTGGAGGAGATCGTGAAGCTGCGCGGAATGCCTTCGGCGAGGTTGCGGCCCTTGACTTCCATCTCCTTGACTTCGGATCCCGGGAAAGCGGAGCCGATTTCCTTCTTGATCGATTCGGCGGTGGTTTCGCCGATCAGCATGCCGTAGTTGCGGCGGATGTAATTGATGATCGCTTCGTCGAACTTGTCGCCGCCGACGCGAACGGAGCCGGAATAGACCATGCCGCCCAGCGAGATGACCCCGACTTCCGTCGTGCCGCCGCCGATATCGACGACCATCGAGCCCGTGGCATCGGAGACCGGCAGGCCGGAGCCGATCGCGGCCGCCATCGGTTCCTCGATCAGATAGACGTTCGAGGCGCCGGCACCCAGCGCGGATTCGCGGATGGCGCGGCGCTCGACCTGGGTCGAGCCGCACGGCACGCAGATGATGATGCGCGGGCTGGGGCTGAACAGGCGCGAGTCGTGCACGCGCTTGATGAACTGCTTGAGCATCTGCTCGGTGACCGTGAAGTCGGCGATCACGCCGTCCTTCATCGGGCGGATGGCGGTGATGTTGCCGGGCGTCTTGCCGAGCATCTGCTTGGCGGCGGCGCCGACGGCCTGGATCGTTTTCTTGGCGTTGGGGCCGCCTTCGGTGCGGATGGCGACGACGGACGGCTCGTCGAGAACGATCCCTTTGCCGCGCACGTAAATCAGGGTGTTCGCGGTGCCGAGGTCGATGGCCAGATCGTTGGAGAAGTAGGAGCGGAGGAAGCCGAACATCGATTATTCCGAGTAAGTAATCGGCCGCGGGAGAGCGGCTTTGGAAATGGGCCTATGATACCCTATCGCGCTTTCGCAAGTAGCCTGTCGGTATTTCCCCAAACTATGTCTCTCACCCCCGACGACGTGCGGCGTATCGCCCGTCTGGCGCGCATCGAGGTTTCGGCCGCCGAGGTCGAACGCACGCGCGGCCAGCTTAATGAAATCCTCGGTTTCGTCGAGCAATTGCAGTCGGTCGACACCGGCGGCATCCAGCCCATGAGCCATGCGGTCGACGTGGTCCAGCGGCTGCGCGAAGACCGCGTTACCGAGACCGATCGCCATGCGGACTTCCAGGCCATCGCGCCGGAAACCGAGAACGGCCTGTACCTCGTTCCCAAGGTGATTGAATGACTGAATTTCATTCAATCATTTCCATAATGGCCCCCCGCCCCCCGGCCCCCGCCCCGGGGCGAGGGCGACTGAACGGTCCTCGCTGCGCGAGGAAGTTGAAATGATCCATTCCTCGCTTAAAGAGTTGGGTGTGGCGCTGGCCGGGAAGAAGGTCTCGGCGGTCGAACTCGCCACCCTGTTCCTCGACCGCATCGAGCGCCTCAACCCCACGCTCAATGCTTTCGTCACCGTCGACCGCGCCAAAACCCTCAACATGGCGCGGGACGCCGATGCGCGCCGCGCGAAAGGCGAAACCGGAACGTTGCTCGGCGTGCCGCTCGCTCATAAGGACATCTTCTGCGCCCAAGGCTGGAAGACGACGTGCGGCTCGAAGATGCTGGAAAGTTTCATCGCGCCTTATGACGCCACGGTCGTCGAAAAGTTCAAGGCTGCGGGCATGGTGACGCTGGGCAAGTGCAACATGGACGAGTTCGCGATGGGTTCGTCGAACGAAACTTCGTACTTCGGCCCGGTGAAGAACCCCTGGGACGTTGCGCGCGTGCCCGGCGGTTCCTCGGGCGGCTCGGCGGCTGCCATCGCGGCGCGCCTCGCGCCCGCCGCGACGGGCACCGACACCGGCGGATCGATCCGCCAGCCGGCCGCGCTGTGCGGCTTCACCGGGCTCAAGCCGACCTACGGCGTCGTCTCGCGCTACGGCATGATCGCCTTCGCCTCGTCGCTCGACCAGGGCGGGCCGATGGCGGCCAGCGCGGAGGATTGTGCGTTGCTGCTCAACGCCATGGCGGGTTTCGACGCGCGCGATTCCACATCGCTGGAACGGCCGGCCGAGGACTATGCCCGCGATCTCGACAAGCCTCTCGACGGCCTGCGCATCGGCCTGCCGAAGGAATTCTTCGCTGCCGGGATGACCGACGACGTGCGCGCCGCGGTAGAGGCGGCGCTCGCCGAATACCGCAAGCTCGGCGCGACGACCGTCGAGGTGAGCCTGCCGAACTCGGGACTCTCCGTCCCAGCCTATTACGTGATCGCGCCGGCCGAAGCGTCTTCGAACCTCTCGCGCTTCGACGGCGTGCGCTACGGCCACCGCGCTGCCGAGTACGCCGATCTCAACGACATGTACTGCAAGTCCCGCGCGGAAGGCTTCGGCGCGGAGGTGAAGCGCCGCATCCTCGTTGGCACCTACGTGCTCTCGCACGGCTACTACGACGCCTACTACCTGCAGGCGCAGAAAATCCGCCGCCTCATCGCGGCGGACTTCGCCGCCGCCTTCAAGGACTGCGACGTCATCATGGGGCCGACCAGCCCGACGACGGCGTTCAAGCTCGGCGAGAAGGCCGCCGACCCGGTGCAGATGTACCTCTCGGACATCTACACCATCGCCGTCAACCTCGCCGGCCTGCCGGGCATGTCGATTCCCTGCGGCTTCGACCGTGCCGGCCTGCCCGTGGGCCTGCAGATTGTCGGCAGCTATTTCAGCGAAGCGCGCATGCTGGGCGTGGCGCATCGCTACCAGCAGGCCACCGACTGGCACGCACGCCGGCCGAAGGCCTGACGACAACGACGAGGGAGACGGAAATGAACGCAATGCAAGGCTACGACATCGAAGACCTCAAGCCCGGCATGTCGGCGAGTTTCGCCAAGACGGTGACCGAGGCCGACATCGTCATGTTCGCCGGCGTTTCGGGCGATGTGAACGCCGTGCACCTCAACGAGGAATGGGCCAAGACGACGATGTTCGGCGGCCGCATCGCCCACGGCATGCTGTCGGCCG
>DATGWU010000099.1:0-11070 GCA_035299345.1 Rhizobium sp. | reverse complement strand
TAACCGGGCGGGCGGATGGGGCTCTTGATCTCGTCCGTCGAGACCGCGCGCTTGATGCTGCGGCGTGCCGGGTCCGGGATCGGTACCGCCGCCATCAGCTTCTTCGTATAGGGATGCTGCGGATTCTCGAACACGGCCTGGCGCGGGCCGATCTCGACGATCTCTCCGAGATACATGACCGCGACTCGGTGGCTCACCCGTTCCACCACTGCCATGTCGTGGCTGATGAAGAGATAGGCGAGATTGAAGCTCTGCTGCAGTTCCAGCAGCAGGTTGCAGACCTGCGCCTTGATCGAGACGTCGAGGGCGGAGACCGCCTCGTCGGCAACGATCACTCTGGGGTCCAGCATCAGGGTGCGGGCGATGGCGATGCGTTGCCGCTGCCCGCCGGAAAACTCGTGCGGATAGCGGCGCATCATGTCGGCGTCGAGGCCGACCCGCTTCAGGATATCGGCAGCCTTCTCACGCGCTTGCGCCTTGCTGCCGAGGCCGTGCTCGATGAACGGCTCCATCACGGCGTCGCCGATCTTCATGCGTGGATCGAGGCTTGCGAACGGATCCTGGAAGACCATCTGGATCGTGCGGCGCATGTTGCGCAGCGCGCCCCGGTCGAGCCGGATCACATCGCGCCCATCGAGCGCGATCGAGCCCGCCGTCGGCTCCACGAGACGCGTGATCGACCGCCCGGTGGTCGACTTGCCGCAGCCAGATTCCCCGACTAGCGATAGCGTCTCTCCCTCGCAGAGGTCGAAGGAGACGTTTTCGACGGCATGCACCGCCCCCGACTTGCGTCCGAGAAGACCGCTGCGGATGTCGAAGCGGGTCGTCAGGTTCTTCACCTCGAGGATCGGATGCCGCCGGGCCTCGACCGCACGGCCGATCTCCGTTTCCGGCGTCGTCGTGACCCCCGACGCGATGTCGACGATCGGGAAACGCATCGGCCGTTCGTGCCCCGCCATCGAGCCAAGACGCGGTACGGCCGAAAGAAGCGCCCGCGTATAGGGGTGACGGCCGCGATGGAAGATGTCGTCGGTCGGGCCGGTCTCGACGGCGTTACCACGGAACATGACGATGGTGCGGTCGGAGACTTCGGCAACGACACCCATGTCGTGGGTGATGAAGAGAACGGACATTCCCTCCTCTTCCTGCAGCACCTTTATGAGATCTAGGATCTGGCCCTGGATCGTCACGTCGAGCGCCGTGGTCGGCTCGTCGGCAATCAGCAGCCGCGGCTTCGAGGCGAGCGCCATGGCGATCATCACGCGCTGGCGCATGCCGCCGGAAAACTGGTGCGGATAGTCGTCGAAACGGCTCTTGGCGTTCGGGATGCGCACTTTCTCCAGCAGTTGGATCACCTCGGCCCGGGCCTCGGCCGCCGATACTTGCCTATGGCAGGTGATCGCCTCGGCGATCTGCTTGCCGATCGGGAAGATCGGGTTGAGGCTCGTCATCGGCTCCTGGAAGATCATCGAGATCTCGTTGCCGCGAACCTTGCGCATCTCCTCGCTGCCGAGCGTCAGTAGTTCGCGCCCGGCGAGCTTGACGCTACCCTCGATCCTGCTCGTGAATTTCGGCAGCAGACGCATGATCGAAAGCGACGTCACGCTCTTGCCGGACCCGGATTCGCCGACGATCGCCACGGTTTCGCGCGGCGCGATGTCGAAGCTCACATTCTTGACGACCGGGCGCCAGTCGTCACCGATCCGAAACGACGTCGTGAGCCCCTGGACCGAGAGGACCGGACCGTCTCCTGCATTTCTCTTCACCGTATTCGGCAACGCCATCCCACAATTCCTTCCCGCGCAGAGTTTCGACCAACGGACGTTTCCGGCGCCCTCAGGCCGCGAGCGCCGTTTCCGCGAGCGTCACCCAGTAGCTGACGCCGTAGGGGATCGCCTCGTCGTTGAAATCATAGGAGGAATGGTGAAGGTTGGCGCTGTCGCCATTGCCGATGAAGACGAAGGAGCCCGGCCGGCTTTCCAACATGTAGGAAAAATCCTCGGCCCCCATCAACGGCGCGAGGTCGGTCTCGACGGCCTTCGCGCCGGCGACCTTGCGCATTACATCGATTGCGAAATCCGTCTCGCCTTCGTGGTTGAAGGTCACGGGATAGCCGCGGCGGTAGTTGACCTCCGCCCGCGCCCCGAAGGTAAGCGCGATGCCGTTGACGACCTCCGACAAGCGCCGCTCGGCGTAGTCGCGGGTCTCCGGCAGCAGCGTGCGGATCGTGCCGGTGAGCTTCACCGTGTTCGGTATGACGTTCGAGGCGTCGCCGCCGTGAATCGTGGCGACCGTCACTACCACCGACTTCAGCGGGTCGGTCTCGCGCGAGGCGATCGCCTGCAGGGCGATGATGGCGTGCGCCGAGACCAGCACCGGGTCGATGGTCTTGTGCGGCTGGGCGGCGTGCCCGCCGCGGCCGTGGATCAGCACCTCGTACTCGTCCGCCGCCGCCATGATCGACCCCTTGCGGGTGGCGAAGTGGCCAAGCGGCAGGCCCGGCGAATTGTGCATCCCGTAGACCTGGCTGATGCCGAAGCGCTCCATCATGCCGTCCTTGACCATCGCGAGACCGCCGCCGCCGCCTTCCTCCGCCGGCTGGAAGATCACCGCGACCGATCCCTTGAAGTTGCGTGTTTCGGCGAGGTGCTTTGCGGCGCCGAGCAGCATGGCCGTGTGGCCGTCATGGCCGCAGGCATGCATCTTTCCCGGCGTCTGCGAGGCCCATTCCTTGCCGCTGGTCTCCACTATCGGAAGGGCATCCATATCGGCGCGAAGGCCGACCACCGGCCCCTCGCCTGCCCGACCCTTGATGATGCCGACGACGCCCGTCCGGCCGATCCCGGTTTCCACGACGTCGCAGCCGAAGGACATCAGTTTGTCGGCCACGAAGGCAGCCGTCTCGTGGACCTCGTAGAGGATCTCCGGATGCTGGTGAAGGTGGCGGCGCCACGCGGCGACCTCCGCCTGCATTTCGCTTGCGCTGTTCAGGACGGGCATGTTGCGACCTCTGTTTTTATCGTCGGTTCCCACTCGTTGGCAGCCATACTGCGACGGCTAAAAGCGCTTTTGCAAGCTGCAATTTTCCGCCTTGAACACTAAATAGGCCTATGCTTAGATGGCTTAAATTTTGATCAGGCCCGCATTTCCGGCAGCGGATTTGCAGGCGGGCCGACTGTACTCGCGAGGGCCCCAAAATCAAAATTGTCGAACAGGGCCAATCACATACGTCTGATGGCCTTGCATCCCGGGCTCTTCTTGTTTCGCCCGCCGGATATCTTGCTCAAGAAAACTCAACGAAAATAAATAAGGGAACATTGCAATGCACAAAGCGCGTATTCTATTGGCAGCGTCAGTGGCCGCGATCGCCTTGTCCGGCACGCCCGCACTGGCGGAACGCGGCACCGACGGCGAGCTGAAGATCATCTTCTGGCAAGCCATTTCCACCATGAATCCCTACCTCTCCGGAGGTACCAAGGAGATCTACGGCGCCTCGATGGTGATCGAGCCGCTCGCCCGCTACGACGAGAGCGGCAACCTCGTGCCGATGCTCGCCGCCGAAATCCCGACCGTCGAGAACGGTGGCGTCTCGGCCGACCTGAAGAGCATCACGTGGAAGTTGAAACCCGATCTCAAATGGTCCGACGGCACCCCGGTCACCGCCGACGATGCGATCTTCACCTGGAAGTACTGCACCGCCCCAGACGGCGGTTGCGCCCAGGCCGCCTATTACGAAGGCGTCAGCAATGTCGAGGCCATCGATCCCTCGACGATCAAGGTGTCCTTCTCGGAGCCGAAGCCCTATCCCTACAGCGCCTTCGTCGGCGCACAGTCGCCGGTCATCCAGGCGGCCCAGTTCAAGGACTGCCTCGGCGCCAAGGCTCCGGAATGCACCTCCGCCAACTTCGGCCCCATCGGCACCGGCCCCTTCGTCGTCAAGGAATTCAAGCCGAACGACGTCGTCTCCTTCGAGGCGAACCCCAACTACCGTGATGCGGCCAAGCCGGCCTTCGCCACGGCAATCATCAAGGGCGGCGGCGACGCCGCATCGGCTGCCCGCGCCGTGCTCGAAACCGGCGAATTCGATTATGCCTGGAACATGCAGGTCGAGCCGGAAGTGCTCGCCCAGATGATGGCCGCCGGCAAGGGCAAGATCGAGGTCGCCTTCGGCACGCAGGTCGAACGTATCGACGTCAACCCCTATGCCGTCGACGCCTCTCTCGGCGACAAGCGCTCCACCAAGGAGGCGGGCCCGCACCCGGCTCTCGCCGATCCGGCGGTACGCAAGGCGCTCTCGCTCGCCATCGACCGCGACATCATCGACGAAGCCGGCTACGGCGACAACGGCAAGCCCACCTGCAACATCCTGCCGGCTCCCGATATCTATGTCTCGACCAATGTCGACTGGTGCCTGAAGCAGGACCTCGATGCGGCCAACAAGCTGCTCGACGACGCCGGCTGGGTGAAGGGGTCGGACGGCATCCGCGAGAAGAACGGCGTCAAGCTGTCCTTCCTCTACCAGACCTCGACCAACTCGGTTCGCCAGGCGACGCAGGCGCTCGTCAAGGACATGTGGGGGCAGATCGGCGTCGCGTCGGAACTGCGCAACGTCTCGGCAAACGTCTTCTTCGGCGGTGACCCGGCATCTCCGGATACCTTCCAGAAGTTCTATGCCGACGTGCAGATGTACACCAATAACTTCGACGGCACCGACCCCGAGAAGTACATGGCCGGCTGGATGTGCGACAAGATCCCGAGCCCGGCCTCCGGCTGGCAGGGCGAGAACATCGTCCGCTACTGCAATCCGGAATATGACGCGCTGGTCAAGCAGCTCGGCAAGACCGGCAAGCTCGAGGACCGCGCCGAAATTGCCAAGAAGCTCAACGACATGCTGAGCAACGACGTCGCGCAGATCCCGCTCATCCACCGCGGCCAGCCTTCGGCCGTCTCCGCCACGCTCGGAGGCGTCAAGATGAACGCCTGGGACAGCGAACTCTGGAACGTCGCAGACTGGTCCCGCAAGAAGTAAGTGCCGTTGCACCGGGTCCGCGCTGTCCGCGCGGGCCCGGTCTCCGCATTTCGCTTCCGTGACAGTCTGGAGAGCCTCCGATGTTCACCTTCACACTGCGGCGATTGCTCTTCGCAATCCCGACTCTGCTGGTCATCAGCTTCATCATCTTCGCCCTGCTCGATCTCGCCCCAAGTGATCCCCTGGGCGACCTGCCGCTGACCATTCCTCCCGAGGTTCGCGAGCAGATCCGTGCGGCCATGGGCGCCGATCAGCCCTTCGTCATCCGTTACCTGCGCTGGCTTCAGCAGTTCTTCGTCAATGAACCGCTCAACATCTTCGAACAGATGACTGGCCTCACCGTCGGCACGGGCGAGCGCATGCGCGTCCTCTCCTGGGCGACCCGCAGTCCCGTCGTCGATCTTATCGTACAGAGGCTGCCGCAAACCCTCTGGGTCGTCGGCCTGTCCTATCTGTTCGGCGTCATGCTGGCGATCCCGATCGGAGTGATCTCCGCCTACAAGCAGTATTCGATCTTCGACCAGATCGGCACCTTCGTCTCGATGGTCGGTTATTCCGTACCGACCTTCTTCACCGGCGTGCTGCTGATCGTGATCTTCAGCTCCTACCTGCAGTGGTTCCCCTCGATCTACGACACCAATCTCCGGATCACCGACTGGTCGAGCTTCGTTACGCAGGTGAAGCAGATGGTGCTGCCCGTCACGGTGCTGACCCTCTACAACACCTCGCAGATCAGCCGATTCGTGCGTGCCTCGATGCTCGACAACCTGCATCAGGATTATGTCCGCACGGCCCGTGCAAAGGGCGTGAAGGAGAAGGTCGTGCTGCTCGTCCATGTGCTGCGCAATAGCCTGATCCCGGTCGTGACCGTGATTGCGCTCGGCGTTCCGACGATCTTCTCCGGCGCCATCATCACCGAACAGATCTTCCGGGTGAACGGTCTCGGGCAGCTACTGATCACCGCGATCCAGGGCGCCGACATGCCGCTCGTGCAGACGCTGACCTTCATCTTCGCCTTCCTCATCGTGCTGTTCAACCTGATCGCCGATGTGCTCTACGGCCTCCTTGATCCGAGGATCCGCTATGACTGACGCCACCATCGCTGCACCGGCAGCATCCACCGACGTCGAGAAACGCGGCCTCTGGCGGCAGTTCAGGGCCCATCCCGGCGGCGTCGCGGGGCTGGCGGTCTTCCTGTTCATCGTGCTTGCCGTCTATGTCGGTCCGCTGATCCACACCGTCGATCCGAACAAGATCGACATCCGCGCGAAGAATCAGGGGCCGTCGCTCGCCCACCCCTTCGGCACCGACAATCTCGGTCACGACATGCTGGCCCAGGTGCTGGCCGGCGGGCAGATATCCCTTGCCGTCGGCATCACGGCCATGCTGCTCGCGCTGTTTCTCGGCACGCTCGTCGGTGTCCTCTCGGGATATCTCCGGCGGCTCGACAGCATTCTGATGCGGCTGACGGACCTCTTCCTGGCCCTGCCCCTGCTGCCGCTGCTGCTCGTTATCATCATGCTGTTCCGCGATACACTCCGCGCCGCCTTCGGCCCGGAGACGGGCATCTTCATCCTGATCGTCTTCGTGATCGGCATAACGAGCTGGATGCATACCGCCCGCATCGTGCGCGGCGACGTTCTGGCGGTCAAAAACCAGGAGTTCATCCTGGCCGCCAAGTCGAGTGGCATGCGCGAACACCGGGTGATCCTGAAGCACATCCTGCCGAACGTCATGAGCTCCATCATGGTGTCAGCGACGCTGGGCATCGCCTCGGCGATCATCACGGAATCGGCGCTCTCCTTCCTCGGGCTCGGCTTCCCGTCGGATTTTCCGACCTGGGGACGCCTGCTCTACGACGGCGCCAACTTCCTCCAGCTCACGCCTTCGCGCGTGCTCTGGCCGGGGCTCGCGATCTCGCTCACGGTCCTCAGCGTCAACTTCATCGGCGATGCGATCCGCGACGCGCTCGATCCGCGGACGCTCAAGCGCTGAACCTCGCTTCTCCCCATCGGGGAGAAGAGGAGCCCACCTCAAACCCCGCTGATGATCTCGATCTTCGATCCGTCGAAGAAGCGGGAAAGCCTGAAGGCCGTCGGGTCGACGCATGGCGTGTGGTCGGTGACGAGATCCGCCATCAACCGGCCGGCACCCGGGCCGATGCCGAAGCCGTGGCCCGAAAAGCCGGTCGCGATGAAGAAGCCTGGCACTTTCGCGACCGGAGAGATGATCGGCACGGCATCCGGCGAGACGTCGATATAACCGGCCCAGCGCTGCGCGATTTCGGCCTTCGCGAAGACCGGGTAATCCTTCCTGAGTTGCGCCAGCGCATGGTTAGTCCACTTGTCCGACGGTTTTGGATCGAGCACGCGGCAGCGTTCGAACGGTGTCTCCTCGTCCATCCGCCAACGCTGCGCCATGCGGCCCTCCTCGAAGAAGCGGCCGGAGACGCGGAACCGCAGCGAGCGCCATTCGCTCTTCAGCGCGGGGAGGAATTTCAGCATGAAGCGGAAGCTGTCGGGCACGATCTCGACGATGTTGTCGTAGCGCGAGGCGATGGTGTAGCCGCCGTCCTGGCGCTTGCGGAAGGCGAAATCGCGGCCATAGAGCGTCTGTTCCGGCCCGCCCTCGATCGGCTTGGTGCGAATGACGGTGTTCATCACCTTCAACTGCGGCAGGTCGATCCCGGCGTTGCGGGCAAAGAGGCTCGACCAGGCGCCTCCGGCAAGCACGACCGAGGAGCAGGCGATCGTTCCGCGTTCGGTGACCACGCCGGAAATCTTTCCGCCCGAGGTTTCGATGCCGCGTACTGCGCACTTCGTCAGGATATGCGCACCCTTGTCGCGCGCCGCCTCGGCAATCGCAGGCGCCGCCTTCTGCGGCTCGGCGCGGCCATCGGCTGGCGTGTAGAGCGCGCTCTTGAAGTCATGCTTCATGCCCGGATAGAGCCCGCCGAATTCCGGCCCGTCGATCATCCGCGACTTCATCTGGTACTTGCTCAGAATATCCGGCCATTCGGCGTTCTTGGCTTCGTACTTCTCGTCGAGCGACGCGAAGACGATGCCGCACTGCCTGTAACCGGTGTCACGGCCGGTCCGCGCGTCGAGCCCCTGCCAGATGCGGATCGCTTCGGCCATCAGCGGCACTTCGCGCGGATCGCGCCAAGAGATGCGCACCCAGCCCCAGTTGCGGCTCGACTGTTCCTCGCCGATGCCGCCCTTTTCGCAGAGCGCCACCGAAACGCCGCGCTCGGCGAGTTCGAGCGCCGTCGAGGCGCCGATGATCCCGCCGCCGATGACGACCACATCGACGTGTTTCGGCAGTTGCAGATCTCCCTCGACGGGAACCACCTGAGGACCGGGCATGCGAGTAACTCCAGGATCGAGAGAACATGTCGCCCGCGCGAACGGCGGGCCGGAAAGGAAGTATCCTGCTCTTACCAGATCGCGGCCGCACCGTCATCGCAGATGTCGGGTCCCATAGACAGGAAAGAGACCCCTTATCCCTGCTGGGCCGCGATGAAACTGCGGAACCGCGCCATGCTGAACAGGAAGAAGAAGAGCCCGATCACCCCGGTCGCGAGGAACTGCGGCCAGACGACGTCGAAGCCGGCCCCGCGGAAGAGGATCGCCTGCGCGAAGGAAACGAAGTGCGTCGTCGGCGAAACCTGCACGCCGATCTGCAGCCAGTCCGGCATGCTTTCGAGCGGCGTCATGCCACCCGAAAGGATCGTCATCGGCAGGACCGTCAGGATGAAGAGCAGCGCCATCTGCGGCATCGACCGGGAGATCGTCCCGAGGAACAGACCGAAGGAGGTGGCGAAGAAGAGATAAAGCAGGACGCCCGCGGCAAACAGCCAGAGCGAGCCCGAAATATGCATGCCGATCCAGAGGTCGAGCACGAAGACGACCGAGAGCAGCGTCAGGACGAGGGTCACCAGCCCGTTCGCAAGGAGCTTGCTCAGCATGATTTCCGTTGCCCGGACCGGCATGACGAGGAGATGTTCGAGCGTGCCGTGCTCTCGTTCCCGGACGAGCGCCGCTCCGGCGAGCAGGACGGCGAGCATGGTGACGTTGTTGATGAGCCCAGACGTGCCGGTGAACCAGGCCGTTGTCAGCGTCTGGTTGAAGGCCATGCGCACCTCGATCGCGACCGGCAGGCTGGTCGTCTTTTCGGTCCGGGTCACGAAGCGCGAGACCTCCCGACTGACGACCGACTGGATGTGACCCGCCCCGATGCCCGCCTGCATCAGCGCCGTCGCGTCGATCAGCAGCTGGACCGACGGGCTGCGACCGGCAAGCACGTCGGCCTCGAAATTCGGCGGAATGTCGAGCACGAAGGTGAAACGGGCCTGGTCCATCACCCGGTCGACGTCGCCCGGAGAGAGCGAAACGGGCGCCTGGAACTGCGGCGGGCGCAGGCCGTCGAGGATCGCCGAGGAAAGTTGCGACACGTCCTGGTCGACGACCCCGACGGTGGCGCGGTTGAGCTCGTGCGTGATGCCCGTCGCCTGCATGTAGATCGCAAGCGTGAAGGCATAGATCACGAATCCCATCAGCACCGTGTCGCGGCGGAGGCCGATCAGTTCCTTGACGAAGAGCGCAGCGATGTTGCGGAAATCGAGCATGGTCATACCTCCTGCTTGCGCAAGAGCAGCCAAGCCATGGCAATCAGGATCGGCCAGAACAGCGCGAGCGGCAAGATGAAGGGCATGAGGTCGGAAAAGCCGAGTGCCTTCGTGAAGGCGCCAACGCTCGCACGCAGGAAGTAGGTGGTCGGAAACAGCGTCCCGATCACCCTGCCCGCCCCTTCGAGCGTTGCGACCGGCTGCAACAATCCGGCAAACTGCGTCGCCGGCATCATCGTGCCGATTGCCGTCGCGAACATGGCCGCGACCTGCGTCCGGGTCATGGTCGAGCTCAGGATGCCGATCGCCGTGGTCGCGAGGAGATAGAGGAACGCGGCGAGCGTGAGACCGAGGAAACTGCCTCTGATCGGCACGCCGAAGAGCAGGACCGCCATCAAAACGAGAACGACGTAGTTGACGCAGCCGACAAGGACATACGGCGCCTGCTTGCCGAGCAGGAATTCGAGCTTGGTCACCGGCGTCACGTAGAGATTGCTGATCGAGCCGAGCTCCTTTTCGGAGACGACACCGAGCGCGGTCAGGATCGAAGGGATGAAGAGCAGCAGGATCGCGACCACCGCCGGCACCATGGCGTCGAGGCTGCGGAAGGCCTGATTGTAGCGATAGCGCATCTCGACGGTCGCCGCCGGGCTCGCCGAGACGCCCGCCGCCCTTGCCGCTTCGGTGAGGAAATGCGCATGCGCGCCCGAAACATAGCCGAGCATCGTCTCCGCGCGGAAGGGCATCGCCCCGTCCAGCGTCGCGAGGACCGTCGTCGTGTGCCCACTTCGCAGATCCGCGCCGAAGCGCTCCGGAATCTCGAGCGCGATCGCAATGTCGTTCGCCTTGAGCTTCTGCTCGAGCTCCCCATGATCGGCCAGGGGGCCTTCGTAACGGAAGGCCGTCGAGGCCGCGAAACTGTCGATGTAGGCCCGGCTCTCGGCGGTCTGGTCGCGGTCGAGCACGCCGAGCCGGAGGTCGTCGACGTCGAGGGTGATTCCGTAACCGAGGATCAGCATCAGGATCGCCGTCCCGAGAAGCGAGAAGGCGAGGCGGATCGGGTCACGAACGAGCTCCATCATTTCGCGCCGGGCATAGGCCGTGGCCCTTCGCAGCGAGAAGGTTCGCTTCACCGGCGCAGTCACGCCGCTCGCCGCCGGCAGAGCTGCATCGAAGGAGGCCATTTCCTCGCGTCCGCCCTGTTTCATGTAGGCGATGAAGGCCTCGTCGAGCGTGGCTGATTGCGTCTCCGCCTTGAGTTTCGCCGGCGCACCGCTCGCGATCACCTTGCCGGCATGCATGAAGGCGATGCGGTCGCACCGCTCCGCCTCGGACATGAAATGGGTGGAGATGAAGATCGTCACGCCGTCCTCGCGCGAGACGCGCTGCAGGTCGTCCCAGAAGGCGTCGCGCG
>DATGWU010000098.1:0-8210 GCA_035299345.1 Rhizobium sp. | reverse complement strand
AGCGATGCAAGCCATAATCTTGCCGGGAGGGCCGGGCAGCTTGCCGGCCGTCCAGAATCCATCTTGACCGCCCCATTTCAGAACGCCATTTTCCGCCGACAATAACGAAGGTGCAACCGTGCAGTCAGCCGCCGCCCTGCTTTCCATCATCAGCTTTCCTGCAATCGATCCCGTGGCCATCGCCGTCGGGCCGATCGCGATCCGCTGGTATGGCCTCGCCTATGTCGCCGGCATCCTGCTCGGCTGGTTCGTCGCCCGCCGCATGCTCGCCAACACGGCGCTCTGGCCGAACGGCACCCCCCCCTGCACGCCCGCACACCTCGACGACTTCCTCGTCTGGGTCGCCCTCGGCATCGTGCTCGGCGGACGCATCGGCTACATCCTCTTCTATGATCTCGACGCGGTGCTCGCCGAACCCGTGCGTGCCATCCAGATCTGGAACGGCGGCATGTCGTTCCACGGCGGCTTCCTCGGCGCCACCATCGCGATGATCCTGTTTTCCCGCCGCCACGCGATCCCGCTCTGGAGCCTCTTCGACATCGTCGCGAGCGTCGCCCCGATCGGCATCCTCTTCGGGCGGCTTGCCAATTTCATCAATGGTGAACTCTGGGGCCGCACAACCGACGTGCCCTGGGCCATAGTCTTCCCGACCGGCGGTCCGATGCCGCGCCATCCGAGCCAACTCTACGAGGCCGCCCTCGAAGGGCTCCTGCTGTTCATCGTCCTGCAAATCCTCGCGCACGTCTTCAAGGCGCTTCGCAAGCCCGGAACCGTGACCGGCGCGTTCGTCGCGCTCTATGCGCTTGCGCGTATCACGGTCGAGTTCTTCCGCGAGCCCGACGTGCAGATTGGCTATCTTGCCGGCAACTGGCTCACCATGGGTATGGTTCTGTCCCTCCCGATGCTTGCGGCAGGGCTCTGGGCGATCCTGCGCGCACGCCGGGCGAGCGGCCGCTGAGAAAACGAGAGGCGACGACCGTGACCACACCGCTTGCCACCAAGATCAAGTCGCTCATCCGCGCCAACGGCCCGCTCAGCGTCACCGACTATTTCGCGATCTGCCTCGCAGACCCGGAATACGGCTACTACAAGACCCGCAATCCCTTCGGCACCGACGGCGATTTCGTGACCGCTCCCGAAGTCAGCCAGCTCTTCGGCGAGATGCTCGGCGTCTTCATGGTGATCGCCTGGCGACGCCATGGCGAGCCGCAGCCCGTGCGGTTCGTCGAGGTCGGCCCCGGCCGGGGCACGATGATGTCGGACATGCTGCGGGTGATCGCCCGGATCGCCCCCGCGCTCTACGAGGCGGCGACCGTCCATCTGGTCGAAACCAGCGGACGCCTTCGCGAGGTGCAGCGGAAGACGCTCGCCGGTTACGAAGACAAGATCACGTGGCATGAAAGCTTCGACGAAGTGCCCGCAGGCTTTGTCCTCGTCGCCGCGAACGAACTCTTCGACGCGATCCCGATCCGCCAGTTCGTGAAGACGCCCACGGGCTTTCGCGAGCGCATGGTCGGCCTCGACGCCGACGACAAGCTGACCTTCGCCGTCGGCGTCTCGGGCATAGACCCCGCGCTCTTGCCGACGGCCGGCAACCTGCCGCCGGACGGCACCATCTTCGAGATCGCGCCCGCCCGCCAGGCGGTGCTGCAAACGATGTGCGGGAGGCTGCGCGCCTCCGGCGGAACTGCGCTCATCATCGACTACGGCCATATGGCCACGGCCTACGGCGACACCCTGCAGGCGGTTCTCGCCCATGAATTCGACCCGCCGCTCGCCCATCCCGGCATGGCCGACCTGACGAGCCATGTCGACTTCGAGCAGCTTGCGATGACCGCAAGCGCCGCTGGCGTGCACGTCAACGGCTGCATGCATCAGGGCGATTTTCTCGTCGGCCTCGGTATCGAGGAACGCGCATCCGCGCTCGGCCGGGGCAAGGACGCCAAGACCCAGACGGAGATCGTGCAGGCGGTCGAGCGGCTGGCCGGCGCCGGTGAAGGGCGGATGGGCGAACTCTTCAAGGTCCTCGCGCTTTCGAGCCCAGCCGTGCCGCTTCCCCCCTTCAAGCCTGCGGATTGACAGAGGCGGCGGGCTTGGGTCACCATCCCGCCAAATCCGGCAGGGCCAGAAGGCGCCGTCTCTTTCACAAGACCCGGCAGGTGGACGAACATCACTCTCACCAAACGCGGACACCGGAAAGCCATGCAGAATCAAGTGTCTCCAGAGCCGATCGAAAGTGCGCTCCTGACGAAGAACGGGAAGGATCGCTTTCGCCACGGCTTCTTCACCCGCAGGGGCGGCGTCTCGGAAGGCCTCTATGAGGGCCTGAACGTCGGGCTCGGCTCCAACGACGCGCCCGAGCGCGTGCGTGAGAACCGCAGCCGTGTCAGCCGATGGTTCGGCCTGCCCCCCGAGCGGCTCGCGACCGTCCATCAGGTCCATTCGCCGGACGTGATGGTGGTCGACGCGCGTTATGACGGCTCGCGGCCACAGGCCGATGCCATGGCGACCGCTGCACCGGGCGTCATCCTCGGCGTCCTTACCGCAGATTGCGGGCCGATCCTCTTCGCCGATCCGGAAAACGGCGTCATCGGTGCGGCCCATGCCGGGTGGAAGGGTGCCCTCACCGGCGTGCTGGAAAACACGATCGCCGCCATGGAACAGCTCGGCGCCGCCCGCGAAAGCATCGTCGCCTGCCTCGGCCCCTCGATCAGCGCGCAGAACTATGAAGTCGGCCCCGAATTCATCGCCCGCTTCCTCGAACAGGACCCTGCCTATGAAGCCTTCTTCTCCCCTTCGGACAGGGAGGGACATGCAATGTTCGACCTGCAGGGCCTCACCCTGAAGCGGCTCACGGATGCCGGCCTCAGAGCCGAAAGCCTCGGCCTCTGCACCTATGCCGATCCCGGTTCCTTCTTCTCCTATCGCCGGACCACCCATGCCGGAGAACCGGATTACGGCCGCCAGATTTCCGCAATTGCAATCACGGAGGACTGACATGGCGCTGCACTTCGACGCGAGCGAATACGCTGCCCGGCTCGACCGCCTGACGGCCCGCATGGCGGAGGAGAAGCTCGATGCCCTGCTGCTCTTCGCACAGGAGAGCATGTACTGGCTGACGGGCTACGACACCTTCGGCTACTGCTTCTTCCAGTCGCTCGTGGTGAAGGCGGACGGCTCGATGACGCTGCTCACCCGCTCGGCCGACCTGCGTCAGGCGCGCCACACCTCGACGATCGAGAACATCGTCGTCTGGGTGGACCGCGTGAATGCCGATCCGGCCGTCGACCTGCGCAACTTGCTGAGCGACATGGACCTGCTCGGATGTCGCATCGGCGTCGAATACGACACTCACGGCATGACCGGCCGCGTCGCGCGTCTCGTCGATAACCAGCTGACCACCTTCGGCCAGATCGTCGACTCCTCCTACCTCGTCAGCAATCTCCGGCTGGTGAAGAGCCCGGCCGAGATCGGCCATATCGAGCGTGCGGCGACGCTGGCCGACGACGCGCTCGACGCCGCCCTGCCTCTTGTCAGAGCGGGCGCCCGCGAGGCGGACATCCTCGCGGCGATGCAGGGCACCATTCTTGCCGGCGGCGGCGACTATCCGGCCAACGAATTCATCATCGGCTCCGGTGCCGATGCCCTTCTCTGCCGTTACAAGTCCGGTCGCCGCACGCTTTCCGAGAAGGACCAGCTGACGCTCGAATGGGCGGGCGTCGACGCCCATTACCACGCGGCGATGATGCGGACGATCGTCATCGGCGAAGTCACCGCACGCCACCGCGAGCTCTATACGGCCTGCGAAGCTGCGATCCGCGAGGTCGAGGCGGTCCTTCGTCCGGGAAACACCTTCGGCGACGTCTTCGACACCCATGCCCGCATCATGGACGAACGGGGCCTCACCCGGCACAGGCTGAATGCCTGCGGCTATTCCCTCGGAGCACGCTTCTCGCCGTCCTGGATGGAGCACCAGATGTTCCATGCCGGCAATCCGCAGGAGATCCTGCCCGACATGTCGCTCTTCGTGCACATGATCGTCATGGATTCGGAGCGCGAAACAGCAATGACCCTCGGCCACACCTACCTGACGACGGACGACGCACCGCGGGCGCTGTCGAGGCATCCGCTGGAGCTCCTCGTCCGCTGAGCGGCCTCGTGAAATCTCAGGGAATTGACAGGCCCCTCCCCGGACCCGATAACAATGCGGACGAAGGCTTGACCGAACAGGAAGGGCAAATGGCCGGATGAAGTGGATCGCAGTAGCATCGACCGTGCTGATCCTGGCGCTTGCCCTCTCCGGCTGCAACACCACCGATGCCCTGACTCCGCAAGCCGATGTCGGCGGCGGAATGCAGGGGGCGAGTTCCCCCGTCACCCAATCCGACACCGACCAGATGGCCGGCGTTCCGCCAGGGCAGCAGCCGCTCGCCGGTCAGGGCTATACGACGCCGCCGCAGAATACGCTGGAAGCCCAGGCGCAGGCGCTCGCCGCCGGCAACGGGCCGATGCAGCCTCCCCCACCGGTGGGAGGCGTGACGACCGGGCAGCAGCCGGAGGCACAATCCTCACCGCCGACCGAGACGGCGCCGCCGCCGACACAGACGGCCGCCCTCGCCCCCGCAAAGGGCACGATCCGCTTCCTGCCGATCATCGGCGCACCGATCCAGGCCGTGACGCCGCTTTCGCGTCAGCTCGGGGCCGAGGCCCGCGCCCGCGGGCTGGTGATCAAGGGCTCGAATGACCCGGCGGCCGATCACATCCTCAAGGGATATTTCTCGGCCTTCTCCGAAGGCGGACAAGTCACGATTGTCTATGTCTGGGACATCCTCAACCAGAGCGGCAGCCGCCTGCATCGCATCCAGGGCCAGGAGGTCGTCCCATCCTCCGCGACCGAGGCCTGGGCCGGCGTTCCCGCCTCGCTGATGCAGCAGATCGCGACCAAGACCATGAACGAATATACGGGCTGGCTGGCCGGACACGGCGGATGACCACTGGTCACAAACTTTTCACGAATTTCGTGGCCGCGACCGCAAGGCCTCTTGCATTCAGGTTCAAGGACGCTAAAAAGCGCCCATTCAGCATGACAACAGGCGGGCCAAAATGAAGGTTTTCGCGGGGAATTCGAACCGGCAGTTGGCCGAGGCGATCTGCAATTATCTCAATGTTCCTCTTGGGAAAGCCACCGTTCGACGGTTCGCGGACCAGGAAATTTTCGTAGAGATCCAGGAAAACGTGCGCGGCGAGGACGTATTCGTCGTCCAGTCGACGTCCTTTCCTGCCAACGACCACCTGATGGAACTGCTCATCATGATCGATGCGTTCCGTCGTTCCTCCGCCCGCCGCATCACCGCCGTGCTTCCCTATTTCGGCTATGCCCGCCAGGACCGCAAGCCGGGACCCCGCACCCCGATCTCGGCGAAACTGGTCGCCAATCTGATCACCGAAGCCGGCGCCGACCGCGTGTTGACCCTCGACCTGCATGCAGGCCAGATCCAGGGCTTCTTCGATATCCCGACCGACAATCTCTACGCCGTGCCGATCCTCGCCCGCGACGTGAAGGAGCACTACGACCTCAAGAACGTGATGGTCGTCTCTCCCGATGTCGGCGGCGTCGTGCGCGCCCGCTCGCTCGCTAAGCGTCTTGACTGTCTGCTCGCGATCGTCGACAAGCGCCGCGACCGTCCGGGTGAATCCGAAGTCATGAACGTCATCGGCGACGTCACCGGCAAGGACTGCATCCTGATCGACGACATCGTCGACTCGGGCGGCACGCTCTGCAACGCCGCCGAGGCCCTGCTGAAGAACGGGGCGACCAGCGTGACGGCTTACATCACCCACGGCGTGCTCTCGGGAGGTGCCGTGACCCGCGTCGCCTCCTCCAAGCTGCGCGAACTGGTGATCACCGACTCCATCCAGCCGACGACCGCCGTCCAGTCCGCCCACAATATCCGCGTGCTGACGACCGCCAACCTCTTGGGCGAGGCGATCAACCGCACGAGTGCGGAAGCCTCGGTTTCGAGCCTCTTCGACTGAGGCTCGCCTCCCCTCCTCATGAACAGTGACGGGTGCCCCGCATCGCCGCGGCACCCGAACATTCGACAGTGTTTACTTAAGATTGCCGTAAGCAATTTCCGCGACACTTCCGCGCACTATTATTGCGGGAGGAGCACACTTGATGTCGCGAAACGGTATCCAGACGGACAGAATCCGTCCCCTGTCGTCCGTCAAGGCGAAATTCGCCGGCCTCGTCGTCGGAGCCACCCTGGTCTCTTGCATGGCGGTCGGCCTGCTGAGTTACCAGATCGGCAAGGTGGGCCTGATCGAGGCCAGCAAGCTCAGGCTGGAATCGGTCGCGGCGAACCAGGCCAAGGCGCTCGACGCCTATCAGGACCGCATAGGTCAGGCGCTCGACGAACTCGCACACAACAGTTCGATCGGCGAGGCCATCGAGAACATGGGGACGGCGATCTGGGGCGAGGATGCGGATGTCCGCAAGACCTTTGGCGACAAGACCAAGTCGGTCGAGGAGCGTGCAGCCTTTGACGGTTCCGCAACCAAGCTGCTCTACGGCGTGCGCCATGCGACGATCCACGGCACCTTGATGGCCGCGCGCAAGAACGCCAATGTCAGCGATATCTACATCGCCACCGTCAATGGCCAGATCATCTATACCGTAACCAAGGGCGCCGAATTCCTGTCGACCATGGACGAGGACCGCAACAAGCCAATCGAGCCGCTCTACCGGGCCTCGGAGGCCGGTGCGCTCGACGAGAGCCACGAACTGGGCTTCGTGTCGTTCGATGCGGAAGACGGCAGCACGTCCGCCTTCGTCGCCAAGCCTCTGTCGATCTCGGTCTGGGGCAAGGTCGAAAAACGCGGCACCATCTTCATCCGTGTCAGCGCGGCCAAGCTGGCCGCCGCCCTGACGCCCGAGGGCCTCGGCACGACAATCGACGACGCCTTCCTGCTCGGCGCCGACGGCAGCGTGCGCAGCGGTACGATCACCGGCAACGGCGAGGTCGCGCCCGAGCTCATCGCCGCCTTGAAATCGACCGCACCCGGCACCGTCGTCGCCCGTAGCGGCGAGACCCCGGTCTTCTATTCCTACCTTCCCGTCACCCTGTTCGGCGAACAGCATCTGCTGGTGATCGGCCAGAACGAAGCCAAGGTGCTGGCGTCGGCTAACGATCTCGCCAAATGGGCACTGATCGCAACGCTCGCCGTTCTCATCATCATGGGCGGCCTCGGCCTGCTCGTCTCCGCCTACCTGACGCGTCCGCTGACCGACCTCGCCGGGCTGATGAACCGCCTGAACAAGGGCGACAAGGACATCGACATCCGCGCTGCCGGCCGGCCCGACGAGATCGGCGTGATGGCCCGCGCACTCGAGGCTTTCCGCACTAGCGCCCTTGAAAAGGACCGGATGGAAACGGAAGCCGAAGAGCGGAGCGAGGAAATCGAGCGGGAACGCCGCCAGCGCGAGGCGGAAAAAGCCCGCAGCGCTCAGGAACTCGAATATGCGGTTTCAGCACTTGCCGGCGGCCTGCAGGAACTCGCCGGCGGCAAGTTGAACGTCCGGATCGACACGCCCTTCGTGTCCTCCCTCGATCACCTCCGCCTCGACTTCAACCAGTCGCTGGAACACCTCGAACAGGCGATCCGCGCAATCAGCGAAAGCGCCGACACGATCCGCGGCGGTTCCGCGGACCTCAAGGCCGCGTCCGAAGACCTCGCGCAGCGGACGGAACGTCAGGCGGCGTCGCTGGAAGAAGCCGCCGCAGCGCTCGGCGACATGACCGGCTCGGTCAACGACGCCCTGAAGCGTTGCGAGACGGCGGTGCAGGTCGCGGCCGAAAGCCTTGCCGGTGCGAAGACCTCGTCTTCGGTCGTCGGCGAGGCGATCACCGCCATGGAGCGCATCGAAAGCTCGTCGTCGAAGATCCGCCAGATCATCGACGTCATCGACCAGATCGCCTTCCAGACGAACCTTTTGGCGCTGAACGCCGGCGTCGAAGCGGCCCGCGCCGGCGAAGCCGGCAAGGGATTTGCCGTCGTCGCCCAGGAAGTCCGCGAACTGGCGCAGAGGTCGTCGGGCGCCGCCCGCGACATCAGCCAGCTCATCAACACTTCGACGACGGACGTCGAGGGCGGCGTTGCGCTGGTGCTGAAGACCGGCGAGAGCCTGCGGCAGATCGAGACGAATATCG
>DATGWU010000097.1:0-4421 GCA_035299345.1 Rhizobium sp. | reverse complement strand
CTGCCGGCCCTGAAGATCGGCAATTCCGACGCGATCGAGGTCGGTGATCTGGTGCTTGCGATCGGCAACCCTTTCGGCGTCGGCCAGACGGTAACGAGCGGCATCGTCTCGGGGCTTGCCCGCAATCAGGTGACGGAGGGCGATTTCGGCTTCTTCATCCAGACCGATGCGTCGATCAATCCCGGCAATTCCGGCGGCGCTTTGATGAACATGAATGGCGAACTGATCGGCATCAACACGGCGATCTTCTCCAAGGGCGGCGGGTCGAACGGCGTCGGCTTTGCCATCCCCGCCAATCTCGTCAAGGTCTTCCTCGCCGCCGCCGAACGGGGTGACCTGAGTTTCGAACGTCCCTATATTGGCGCCTCCTTCGATGCCGTGACGTCGGACGTCGCCGAGGCGCTCGGGCTCGACAGGCCGCGCGGCGCGCTGGTCGTTCGCGTCGTCGAGGACGGACCGGCCGCGAAGGCAGGACTGCGCCCCGGACAGGTGGTGACCGCCGTCAACGGCGTTCCCGTCGAGCATCCCGACGCGCTCGGCTATCGGCTGACGACTGCCGGTCTCGGGACGTCGGTAACGCTGGCCGTCAAGGAGAACGGGTCGGAAAAGGAGATCAGCCTGCCGTTGACGGCCGCGCCGGAAACCCGCCCGCGCGATGAGAGGGTGATCGGCGGTCACAGCCCGTTCGCCGGCACTACGGTCGCCAATCTGTCGCCCCGGCTCGCCTACGAATTGCACATGCCGACGGAACTCACCGGCGTTGTCATCACCGCCGTCGACGACAGTTCCATCGCCGCACGGCTCGGCTTTCAGCCCCACGACATAATCGTCGCCGTCAATGGTACCGACATCACATCCAGCGCCGACATGGAGGCGCTGGCCGCCAGCGATCCGGGCATCTGGCGGGTCGAAATCGAGCGCGACGGCGAGCGTATCAGGCAGTTGTTCCGATGAGCGACGATCTCTTTGCACCGCAGGTTCCCGACGCCGTCGCCTCGAAGCGGCCGCTTGCTGACCGGCTGCGCCCGACCTCGCTTGCAGAGGTGACCGGACAGGAGCATCTGACGGGGGAGGATGGCGTGCTGCGCCGGATGATCGACAGCGGCTCGCTCGGCTCAATGATCTTCTGGGGGCCGCCCGGCACCGGCAAGACCACCGTCGCCCGGCTGCTCTCCGGCGAGGCGGGCCTGGCCTTCGAGCAGATCTCGGCAATCTTTTCCGGCGTCGCCGATCTCAAGAAAGTCTTCGACGCGGCGCGGACGCGACGTATGAACGGACGCCAGACGCTGCTCTTCGTCGACGAGATCCATCGCTTCAACCGCGCCCAGCAGGACAGCTTCCTGCCGGTCATGGAGGACGGCACGATCATCCTCGTCGGCGCGACGACGGAAAACCCGTCCTTTGAGCTCAATGCCGCACTTCTCTCCCGTGCCCGGGTCTTGACCTTCAAGTCGCATAACGAGGAAAGCCTCGAGACGCTCCTCACGCGTGCCGAGGCGGTGGAGGGCAAACCTCTGCCGCTCGATGCCGACGCGAGGGCGAGCCTCATCCGCATGGCGGACGGCGACGGCAGGGCGGCGCTGACGCTTGCCGAAGAAGTCTGGCGTGCCGCCCGCAAGGACGAGGTGTTCGACACGGAGGGCCTGACCCGGATCGTCCAGCGCCGGGCGCCGGTCTACGACAAGGGACAGGACGGCCATTACAACCTGATCTCTGCTCTCCACAAGTCGGTGCGCGGGTCGGACCCCGATGCCGCGCTCTACTATCTCTGCCGCATGTTCGACGCCGGCGAGGACCCGCTCTATCTCGGCCGTCGGCTGGTTCGCATGGCCGTTGAGGATATCGGTCTTGCCGATCCACAGGCGCTGGCGATCTGCAACGCCGCGAAGGACGCCTATGATTATCTCGGCTCACCGGAGGGCGAACTGGCGCTGGCCGAAGCCTGCGTCTATCTCGCCACCGCGCCGAAGTCGAATGCCGTTTACACCGCCTACAAGTTGGCGATGCGGGCGGCCAAGGAGAACGGCTCGCTGCTGCCGCCGAAGCACATCCTGAATGCCCCGACAAAGCTGATGAAGGGCGAGGGTTACGGCGAGGGCTACCGTTACGACCACGACGAGCCGGACGCCTTTTCGGGCCAGGACTATTTTCCCGAGAAGATGGGCCGAAAGACCTTCTACGACCCGCCGGAACGCGGCTTCGAACGGGAGATACGCAAGCGCCTCGACTGGTGGGCGAAGCTCCGCCGGGAGCGCAGCGGCAGCTGATCGCCTTTACGATGCCTTCTGCTGGCGCTGTTGCCGGGAGGGCGAGGCAATCATGCGGACGGAGGAATCGGCCAGCCCGTGATGGCCTTCCATGTCGACGATCAGATGCCAGTGCGCGGCTTCCGGGATCGTCAACCGGACCGGCGATTTCTTGGCGACCCCGCCGGCATATTTGAAATCCAGTGCTTCCTTGAAGCGCTGGAAATTCGTCGCCGTCATCAGCCGCACGTTGTTCACGGCGTTCAGCGACACCTCGATGATCGCGCCGGCCGGCTGTTCCTTGAGATCGTAGTGGGTGAAGCGGAAGGTCGGGTTCGGCATGCAAGTCTCGCGTCAGTCAGTGCTTTGAAGGTGCACTCTAAGGCCCGTCGGTTAAGGATTGGTGGCCTGGCGCTCGATGCTCGCACAGGCTCATCCGGAACCATCGGTCGCCGCCCCGCGTTGAACCGGTACATGTAGTCGGACAGGCCCCGTGGGCCGAGGAGGCGATCATGAAAACCGATCTGTTCATCACCGTGATGGTGGGGATGATGGTGAACGCCGTGCTGTTCGGCATCGGTGCCGTCACGGTTCTTTCGATTCCGGCCCTGAACGAACAGGCGAAATACCTGCTGCCGGCCGTGATCGTGCTCGCATTCGCGCTGACGCCGTTCGTTTCACGCGTGATCGCGCCGCATCTGCGCATCCGCAACTGGCACAACTGGCGGGAAAACAGGTACAACGCGTGAGAGCGATTGCGCGGGGCGGGCGATCCGTCTGCCCCCGGCAGTCAGGAAAACCGCTTCTTCAGGAAGAACTGGCCGCGAGCACCATCGCCGCCTTCGAGCTCTCCGAAGACCGTGTAGCCGAGCTTCTCATAGAACGGCCGCGCCTGGAAATCGTAGGTGTCGAGCCAGACTCCGACGAAGCCCCGGCGGCGTGCGATCTCTTCCGCTTCCTCCATCAACCGGCTGCCGAGACCCAGCCCGCGGAGGTTCTCCGGCACCACCAGATACTTGATGAAGCCCCAGCCATAGCTCTCTTCCCCGTAGAGCCCGCCGATCACCGCATCGGTTTGTGGGTCGCGCAGCAGCACGGAGAAATCGGCACCGCGAACGCGGCCCGTCTGCGCCTGGTTGTAGGTACGCAGCACGGCGAGCACCGCGTCACGATCTTCGGGCGGCGTGTCGCTGATGACGACATCGATGACGGGGCTTTGCATGTCGGCTGACCTCGGGGAGGAGATGCGGGAGACGGGAATCGCCAGAAAGATCATAGACCGAGACGCACCTGCGGAACACCGGCCGGCGCGTCTCTCTCCCGTAACTCAGACGGCAGATGCGGGAGGCTTGGTAAGATCGGCGGCATCCTCGGCGATTTGCCGGACGCACCAGCGGGCATAGGTCGGCCCGAACAGCGGCCCCGCGATCCGGCCCAGCGGCGTGTCCGGATCATCATACTCGATGAAGACGCGGAGATG
Organism: Rhizobium sp.; assembly: GCA_035299345.1. GTDB lineage: Bacteria > Pseudomonadota > Alphaproteobacteria > Rhizobiales > Rhizobiaceae > Allorhizobium. The sequence goes on along the minus strand of DATGWU010000097.1, from coordinate 695 downwards.
CGACCCGTTCGCGGCGGGCGTGATGTCGAATCCCATGCGATAGGCGCCGATCACCAGAAGGCGAGGACGTCCGAGTGTCTCCCAGACCTTCCGCGACGGCCGTTGATGCTCGGTCACCACCTCATCGACGGCCAGCTTGAGGAAGGCGAAGCGACCTTCCATCCGGATCGACGATCCGACGGCCCGGCCTTGGCCTTCGTCGAGGCGATAACGCATCCTACCGCCGAGCATCATCAGCGAGGGTTCACGCATGTGACGGCCGAGGCGGGTCGGATCGTCGAGCAGATCGAACACTTGTTCGGGCGGTGCCGCGACGTCGACGTCGACGGCGGACGAATGGGCGTAGTTCATGTCTCTTTCCGTTCGCGCTTGCGTTTGCCGGGCGTCATAGCCGTGCGCTCCGCAGGCGCAGCGCATTGCTGATCACGCTGACGGACGAGAGTGCCATCGCCGCCGCCGCTATGATCGGCGACAGCAGGAGGCCGAAGACGGGATAGAGCACGCCCGCCGCCACGGGTACGCCGAGCGCATTGTAGATGAACGCAAAAAAGAGGTTCTGGCGGATGTTGCGCATGGTCGCGCGGCTCAGCTGCCTCGCGCGCACGATGCCCTCCAGATCGCCCTTGAGGAGCGTGACGCCGGCGCTTTCGATCGCGACGTCGGTTCCCGTCCCCATGGCAATACCCACGTCGGCA
>DATGWU010000096.1:0-3471 GCA_035299345.1 Rhizobium sp. | reverse complement strand
CTGCGATCGTCGACGCGTCGTGCAGGTTGACCAGACGCTCCAGGTCGTCGGCGAGCTCCGCACCGTATTCCGGCTGGCCCTTGGTGAAGGCATTCTTGTCCGGCTGGTGGGTATGGCGGATATGGTCGACGCCGGTCAGCAGGGTGCCGAACATCTTGCGGTTGCCGACGATGCCGCCGACCGACATGCCGCCGAAGTTGATGCCGTGATAGCCACGCTCGCGGCCGATCAGGCGGGTGCGGGTGCCTTCACCCTTCACACGCTGGTAGGCGAGCGCGATCTTGAGGGCGGTGTCGACCGACTCGGAGCCGGAATTGGTATAGAAGACGTGGCTCATGCCGTCCGGAGCGATGTCGACCAGCCGGTTGGCGAGCTCGAAGGCCTTCGGGTGGCCCAGCTGGAAAGCCGGTGCGTAGTCTAGTTCGCCGGCCTGCTCCCGGATTGCCTCGGTGATCTGCGGACGGCAGTGGCCGGCGTTCACGCACCAAAGACCGGCGGTGCCGTCGAGCACCTGTCGTCCATCGTGTGTGGTGTAGTACATATCCTTCGCCCCGACGAACATGCGCGGCGCTTTCTTGAACTGGCGGTTTGCCGTGAACGGCATCCAGAAGGCGCGCAGGTCGTTGGGGGTGGAATTCAGGCGGTTGGACATGATGCTCTCCATGGCCGTTGATTTTGCGGGCGGCCATTTCCCGATTGGCTGCAAAACTGCCGAAAAAAGCGAATGGCAGGGCCAAATTATCAAGGCATGGACAAGCGTCAACCCGGCATCACAAAACGTCATGGATGCCCTGTTTTCCGGTTATGGGTGCGCTCGGAAACTCGCAGGAAAGGGCGGGCTTTCGGCGGGATTGACGACCGTCCTTCGCGCCTCCCGCGATTGCCGCGAAAAACAATGGCCGGCAGATCGTGGATCCGCCGGCCAGCGTCATTAGCATGCTCGTCAGTTGAAATCGCCGCTGTATCGACTGCGGGCGTTCATCGCCCTCTCGACAGCTTCTTCGTCCCCCTCATGTGGGCTTCTTGCTTATGCGGCCGTCTTGTTAGTGTTTGCCTCGCAATAAATGTCTTCCAGCGTCTCGAGAATCTTGATGACGGATTCCGACGAACTGGAATAATAAATCGTCTGCGCGTCGCGCCGTGTCTTCACGAGCTTCTGCGCACGCAACTTCGACAGATGCTGGGACAGCGCCGACTGGCTGAGCCCGACCTGGGTTGCGAGAACGCCAACCGGCACCTCACCCTTGACGAGGCTGCAGAGGATCATAAGTCGCTTGGGGTTTGCCATCGCGGACAGAAGTCCTGCAGCAACAGTCGATTGTTCGGACAATGATTTGGTTTTCATACGTTCAGTCTTCCCTATGTACGCCACCTTCCAGTTGCGAAAGTGTCGTTTACAATCAGTCAATTAAGCCGCAACGAAACTCTAGCGATCCAAGAAAAATTGTATATGCCTAAATTTAAGGTATCGGTTTTTCTGTATTAGTTAGAGCTGATAACAGGTCCTTGCGCCTGGTAATTAAGCTGCCGAATTCGTAACGAATGAGTGAATCGCCGCATATCAGGTCGATTCCGGCCATGTCGAGCCCGCAAAACGCCCATTTTCCGGGCTTTTGACCGCATTTGGCGGTGGCGATCGCATTGGCCAGATCCGGTGCCATTTTAGCTAAATCTTGTAGTGCCTCCGCCTCGTTCCCGGCAATGTCTCCCGCCTCCGGCGCGACGATCCGGAAGTCTTCACCGGTCAGGAGGTAGGCGCGGCCGAAGCCGCCGTTGAGGCTTGCCGACTGCGGCACGAGCCGGAAGAAACCGAAGTCGCCGAAGTCGATGTAGAGCCCGGACTTCGGATGGCGGGCGATGAAGCGCGCCCGCAACCGGCCGTGCTCGGGGCTTTCGCGATCGACAGCCTCGGCGAGGCACTGGACCGTCACGCGGGGATGGGCGAGGGGATCGCCCTTGCCGGGAAGGCCCGCCAGGAGCGAGGCACGCGGATCGTTCTTCAGGGCCCGCGTGTGTGCCGAGAGCGCCGAGACGAGGATGACGGCGGAGCCGTCGGTATCGGTTCCGAGCAGCACGCGGCTCACGACGGGAAAACCCGTTTGCGGATCGAGGACGGCGAGGGCGACATAGCGTGCCGAGCGCAGCAGCCCTCGGGCGAGCCTGCGCGCCTCGTCGTCGGTTTCCCGAATGACCGATGGTTTGTCTGTCATGTCTGTCGCCCGCCTCTCCACTTCGAAAGGCTGGCGGCAGTCACCCCGTCGCTCGTACGACGCCTGATCCGTGCCGGTGCCGCCGAACGCTGCGACACCGACGCTTGTCTTGGCGCCGTTCAGCCTCTCTGCCGGTGCCTCGTCAGCCCGGCCACGATGTCCTCGGCGGAAATCGAGCCGATGACCGCGCCGTTGTCAACCACGCCGATTGCCCCAGGTTGACGCGCCATCGCGTCGAGGATGTCGACGAGCGGCGTTTCCGGCTTTGCCGTGCCCATCACGGCGTTCCGTGTGGCGGTTCCGTCGATGCCCACGCGCATCACGTCACGCGCCGTCAGCATGTTGATCGGGTTCATGTGCTGGACGAAATCGGCGACGTACTGATCGGCGGGGTTCTTGACGATCTCCTGCGGCGTGCCGCACTGGATGATGCGTCCGCCCTCCATGATGGCGATGCGGTTGCCGATGCGGAAGGCTTCGTCTAGGTCGTGGCTGACGAAGAGGATGGTCTTCTTCAGGCGGCTCTGGAACTCGAGCAGTTCGTCTTGCAGGCGGTTGCGGATCAGCGGGTCGAGGGCTGAGAACGGCTCGTCCATCAGAAGAATCGGCGCGCCAGTGGCAAAGGCGCGGGCGAGGCCGACACGCTGTTGCATGCCCCCTGACAATTCCTGCACCTTGCGGCCCGCCCAGGCGGTCAGGTTGACGAGTTCGAGCTGCTCGCCGACGATCCTGTGGCGCTCGGCATCCGGAACGCCGGCGAGTTCGAGGCCGAAGCCGACGTTCTCGGCGACCGTCCGCCAGGGCAGGAGGCCGAACTGCTGGAACACCATCGAAACCGAGTGCATGCGCAGGTCGCGCAGGTCGGCCGGATCGCACTTGTAGGGATTGGTGAACTTGCCCCGGTTGGAGACGCTGACGTCGCCGCGCACGACCGGAGCGAGCGCGTTGACGGCGCGCAGCAGCGTCGACTTGCCGGAGCCCGAGAGCCCCATCAGCACCAGGATTTCGCCTTCCTCGATGGTGAGCGAGGCATTGGCGACGCCGAGTACCAGGCCGGTTTCGGTGCCGATTTCGTCGCGCGTCTTGCCCTTGTCGACCAGGGCAAGCGCCCGCTCCGGGTTGGCGCCGAAGACGATGGAGACGTTGTCGAACCTGACCGCAGTCATCATGCGTCTCCTTCGTCGGAGGACCGGAATATTCGGTCGAGAATAATGGCCAGGATGACGATGCAGAGGCCGGAATCGAAGCCCTTGGCGATGTT
>DATGWU010000095.1:0-6421 GCA_035299345.1 Rhizobium sp. | reverse complement strand
AGGCCGACGGGGTGACGCCGAGCATCGAGCGGACGACGATTGCCGCGGAAGCGAGGTCGCGCCAGCTGCTGACGGCACCTCCCGGGCCGTACATTGCGATGTCCGGGCATGCTCTGAGGACGAGACCGAGCGGAAATACGGCTTGGCGTACTGGAGCCGGAGACGAAAGATGTGCCGATTTCTCTTCACACGCTGTTTCCAGAGCCTGTTCAGATTCATAGCTGGAATCGGATTCTGGATTCTCTATGTGGCGCTCATTTTGACGGTCATTGGCGCTCAAATCTTGAGAATTGAGATGAATTTCCAGCAACTTGACGAGGTAAATGCGAAGTTCGTCGAGAGCGTGGACTGCAGCGTCGAGTTCTTCGGCTGACGCGGTGCGACCGACGGCAGACGAAAGCCTGGTGTATTGCTGTTCGAGGCTCTGCCATTCACCGGAGACTCCGGCGGCAATGGCGGTGGACATAAGTTTGGTGACGTCTCTGCGGGCGAGAGAAAAGCGTTCGCGCAGGGTACGGAGACGCTGGCGCTCCGTGGCTACGCGTTGGGCCAATTGCGCGAACTCTTCGGTTCTTGGGATGAGAGGCGCGAGGCTGAAGCCGTAGGCCTGCTCGATGGTGCCGCGGCTGTCCTTTCGAGCGAAACGCTTCCCGTTGGGGCTGTCCTTGCGGATGACGATCCCCGCATCGACCAGGGCAGCGAGATGCCGGCGCAGCGTGGAACCGGCAATACCGTGCGCCCTGATGCTCAGTTGGGCATTTGAAGGAAAGACGACGAGACGCCCGCCCTCGGTGAGTTGCTGCTCGGGGTAGAAGGAAAGCAGCGCATGGAGCACTGCGAGAGCTCGGTCGCCGAGACCCAGCAAGGTGCGCGCTTCACTGATGTCTCTAAACACACGCCACTTGTCGACCGTCCGTTGCGTCGGCGGTCGGGAGATATCGAGCTGGCCTTTCAGTAAGGCAAGCGTCATTGGCCGCCGCCCGAAAGGCGTCGTCACACTTCCACGTTCCATTTCTTTCACCTTTGATCAGGCAAAAGACGTCCGCTCACCAAAATCGGTGCCAAAGACTCTTGACTATGAATCGGGGAAATGAGAATCTCAGCTTGCTACACCTGAGAAGGGCTTCCACGACGGCAACGTTTGGGGGCCTTTTTCTTTTGCGCACTAATCTCCTTCGTTCGTCATTTCGTCCATGAACTCGGCATAGAGCCGGTCGAGGTTATCCGACAGGTACTTGCCGAAGCGCGCAGCGTTCCTCGCCTTCATCGCAAGGGTGAAGGCCTTGCCGGTATTCGATATCTGGGCGGAGACGCCCTTGTCGGAGGGCTGCCAGAGAAGCTTCGCCGCCGGCATCTCCGTCTTCCTGACGGCCTTGCCGGAGCGATTGAGGGTCGAAAACAGGGCGTTGAACCGTTCGTCGCTTTCAAGCTTTGCGAAGTCGGCTCCCTGCGTCAGGGATTGCACCTTCTCGCCGTTTGATGCTTTCCCGACCAGCAGCGAGAGTTCGACCCAACGCTCGCGCCCGACAGACGGGGCAGGACCGATCCGCTCGACGACGTCGGCCGCGATACGATCGGTGACAGACATCATTTTCGACACCGTCGCCTGATTGGCTGCCAGCGCCGAGCAGATGATGCTGCGATCATAGCCGAGATCGAAAAGGCGGCGGGCAAAGAGAGCACGTTCGATGAACGTCAAATTCGCCCGGGCGGAGTTTTCCTGACCCTGTGCGATGACGTGGGACTTGTCGTCCAGCTGTTTGATGACGGCCCTGACGGGACGACCGAGCTCACGGGCCGCGCGCACACGACGGTGACCGAAGACCACCTGGTAGTGCCCGGAGAGGGTAGGGTGCGGCCGCAGGAGGACGGGCGTATCCTGCCCTCGTTCTTCAATCGCCTGCTTCAGCTCCTCGAACTGTTCGGACGCATCTTCCAGACGATCGGAGACGAATGAACCTTCGATAAGCTTGGGATCTATCTCGACGACGGCTTCCCCTTCGAGGAACTTGTCGGCCTGCTTCGCCAGCTCGTCCAGCGAACGGATCATGTTCTTGGATGCGCCGCGCATGGGGTAGGCGGTGTTGGTGGATTGCGGGCTTGGCGTGCTCTCGGGAGTCACCAGTCCAGCCAAAAGATTCTTTCGTGCCATCTATTCTCTCCGCTTTTCGCGCATCATTATGAAAACAAACGCGAAAACCTCGTTTTTGTCAGCTGACAACTCAGCGCCCCCACGATTTGTGGATCAGCTCACCGATTTCACTGTTCACCGCTTCGAGCGATTCCATCGCCCGCTCGTAGGTGGAACGGGTCATCTGGTTCTTGTCGATCTCGTAGAGAGTCTGTTTGGTGATCCCGGCATCGGAAACCGCCGTGGACTTCAGCATATGGTTCTTGAGCACATATTGGTGGAAGAGCGTCTGCATGAATCCGACCATCTGTGCCTGTGGAACATCCATTGGCTCATAGCGGGTGATCAGGTAGCGATACCATTCGAGATTGACCTCGGCACCGGCATCGCGGATCGGCTTCAGGATGCCGCCGAGCATCAACAAGAACTGTCCCATCGACATGACGTCGAGCATCTGCGGATGAATGGTGATCAGAACGCTTGTCGCAGCCGTAAGTGCTGTAATCGTCAGATAGCCGAGCTGGGGCGGACAATCGATGACGACGACATCGTAACGATCGTCGACTTCCGACAGGGCGCGCGAGATGCGCGTGAAGAACGTCTTGCCCTCGTTGGACGAACGGTTCGACATCGCAAGCGGCGTGTCGTATTCGAATTCCTGCAGTTCGAGATTGGCCGGCACGATGTCCAGACCAGGGAAGTTGGTCGGCTGAATGATCTCTGCAATCGACCGCTTTTCATCGTCGTAGCGGATCGCCTCGTATAACGAGGGCATCTGGTCGAGCTCCGGCTGGAAGCCATGAAGCGAGGAGAGCGATGCCTGCGGGTCGAGGTCGACCGCGAGCACACGATGGCCGGTCAGTGCGAGGTACTGCGCAAGGTGTGCGGCAGTCGTTGTCTTGCCCGAGCCGCCCTTGAAGTTGACGACCGCGATCACCTGCATCCGTTCTCCCGGCCGGCGATGCGGGACGTAGTTCTTCGATTCCGATCGGCCGTGCTGATCGAGGTAGTAGCGCAGCTCCATCATCTGCTCGGCAGTGTAGGAGCGGCGCCCGGAAGACGATGTCTGGGGGAGGGGGCCTTTGCCCTCCAGGTGAAGCTTTTTCAGCGTGCTCTGCGAGACACCGATATAGTTGGCGACCTCCGCCAGCGAAAACGAGCGGAGGTTCTTGCGCGCATTGGGCGGAAAACGCTGCACACTCAGCAGGTGCAGTTTCTTGGAAATCAGGTCACCCTGCTCGAGAATGAGGTCCTCAAAGTGCAGGGTTTCGTCGACAGCCAATGAAGGGTTGGTGTTCATTATGCGCTTGCTCTCAAATAACGGTATTCAGGCAATTCTCGCCTCATAACCGTTATTATCCGCGATTCTCTGCCGGAGACAAGCCGGGCGGTTCCGCAACGAATGCTGGCGGAGCGCGGATCGGGCGAGCGGGCGCAGTACACGCGCCAGATTCGCCATATATTTCCGCCTCTTAAGCCATGGAGGCGCCGGAGGCGGGGCCCTGGGGTTTCTCCAGGCGCGGGCGGCGGCGGCGCGTGGCTACGATGTGATTCATCACCACAGGGATAGAAAACCGCCGTGACTCACCCGACTCACCTATGCGGCCCGGTCTGCGGTTCACGCCCATTCTGACGATTTCCATTTCGCCTTTCCAGCCATCTCTCCGCTTCCATTCCTCAAGGACAGGGGAGGGCTCTTCCGGCACCGCTCGGCGACTGCATTGCTCACGGGTTGGCGTACATCGCCGGCCAAGAAAAGGAACAGCGGCGGTGATCTCGCCTCGCCGCGACTATGCCGCATCGTCTATCGGGGTGATCGGAATGTGTCGGATGCTTGCCGATCGCCTATTCTCCGGAACAGGTCGGGTTGGGACATGTCAGCCCTTGCGGTGCCGCACGAAAAGAGGGATGATTTTGATGCTTGTGGCGTCCGATCATTGGGCGGCGTTTACCCTCTTGCCGGGGCCGATAAGCGAAATTCCAGAAACGGATCACATTATCGTTCGTTAAATGAAGACGACGAGCTGTGCGGTTTTCCCTCATCTTTGACGATTAACCGCACATGCCGCGCGACATGCCGAGCCCGCGAATACAGGTTCACGTTGCCCTCGCCGAGGGCACAAGCGCTGGAAGACCACCTGCGCGACGCCATACTGCGCAAGTGCCACCACCCCTTGACGTGATTGTAGCCGCCGTAATGGAGAGCGGAGCGGAAAGGTCCTCGTGACCAGCGGGCCTGCCCGAACGAGGTCTTTACGGGTTCTCGCTACCTGGGGCGAGTGTCAGCAACGCGCGGCGGAACTCCTTTTCACTCAATACCACTTCGCCGGCGCCAAGCGCGCTTGCGTGCCCCAGCGCGCGGGAGGTCAGAGTCTGGGCTGACTCGACCGCACGGGTCAGTGCCAGGCCGTGTCCCAGTCCCGCAACGATGAGACCGGCAAAGAGGTCGCCGGTCCCAGGCAGCGCGACCGGCAAATGCAGCGTGGGATGACGGCTGATGCCGTCCGGGCCCAGGATGACGCTTTCGATATGGCCATAGGGCGTATCGTCGAGAGCGCAGCCGGTGGCGATCAGACGGGCCTCTGCTGTCATGTGCAGGGCGTGCCTTGCGGCTTCCAGGTCTGTGAGTGTCGCGATCTCTCGGCCGGTCAGCCAGGAGAGTTCGAACGGGTTCGGCGTTGCGATGTCTGCCATCGGCAGCAGTCGTTCGCGCATTACGTCGGCGATTGCCTCGGGCACGTAGAGGCCGGGACCGGCATCGCCCATCACCGGGTCGCAGAGATAGGTGAGCTCCGGATTCACCGCCTTCGCCTCCGCGACGAAATCCGCTGTCATCAGCGCCACGTCCAGCGAGCCTATGTAGCCCGTCAGGATGAATGCCGCTCGCTCCGGCAGGGCCCGCTCCCGTGCGCCCTGCAACAGGTCGGAAAAGAATTCAGGCGGCAGGGCACGGCCGCGGAGCGTCGGATAATCGGGGGTGTTCGAGAACACGACGGTCGGGATCGATGCCACCTCCATTCCCGCCGCTTGCATCGGAAACAGGGCGGCGGAATTGCCGACATGGCCGAAAACCACCTGGCTCTGGATCGAGATCACGAAAGGGGGGCGGGTCATACAGTACCATCCAGTCTCTTGCTCCAGTCCTCGACCCGGCCGCTTTCCAGCCGTCGGACCGCATACTTGCGCCAGCCTTCGGCCAGGACGTCGAGCGCGGCGATGCTCGCCAGTTCGCGCAAGTTCAGCCGGTCGACATAGAGCGTGTGCCAGAGCCGGTGCAGGGTCCATGCGGGGGCGACGCGTTCGTTGAGTTCCAGTCGGTCCCCCGACCCAACGGTACCCGGCTGCAGGACACGGTAGTACCAGCCGGTGCGGCCGGTCTGTTGCACCCGGCGCGCCATGTCCGGCACGCCGAACCGGCGGTTGAGTTTCCAGCAGGGTTGCCGTCCCTGTGATACCTGCAGGATGGCGGTGCCAAGTCGGAAGATGTCCCCCACCGCGACCGTGGTCTCGGTCAGGCCGGTCGTCGAAATGTTCTCGCCGAAACCGCCGGATGTGAGCAGCGGGGGCAGGGGACCGAGCTCGCTCCGCCACAGGGCGTAGTGATCGAACGGATAGTGATGCACCGCCTTCTCGACCCCGCCGTGCACGCGGCGGTCCGCCTGTTCGTCGCCTTCGAGCCCTTCCCGGCCGAGGGCCAGCGGCCGGTCCACGGGTGACTTGGCGATCCCGCTCAGGGCATCGCTGCCGGGCAAGCGGCTGGCACGGCCGGTCAGAACTGTGACCGCATTCATGCCGGCAGCTCCCGCAACCACGCTTTGAGCATCGACTGTCCGGCGACCCGCAGGGCAGGGCCGTGCACTTCGGCGGTACGCCGCAGGTCCTCGGGGGCAATGCCCACTTGCGCAAGTTCCACGTTGTGGCCGATCAGCCAGCGTTCGAAGGCGGGCAGTTCTCCGGCTTCGGGGTGAAATTGTAGCCCCAGCAGGGTCCGCCCGAGCGCGAAGGCTTGCGCGGTGCAGGCTCCCGTCGTTGCGAGGTTTTCCGCCATGGCAGGTGTCTCGAAGGCTTCGCCGTGCCAATGCAGGACCGGCACGCCATCAAGGGCCGCAAGCGGCCCCTTACGTCCAGCCTCCGTCAATCCCAGCGGAGCGAAGCCGATTTCCTTGCAGGGCATGGGTGCCACCCTTGCGCCGAGCGCCGCCGCCATCATTTGCGCGCCAAGGCAGATACCAAGCGTGGGCCGGCGGACGGCGAGGCGCGGTGCGAGCCAGTCGCGCTCCGCTGCCATCG
>DATGWU010000094.1:0-3565 GCA_035299345.1 Rhizobium sp. | reverse complement strand
GCGAAAACACGCCGCCGTCGACCCAGATCGTCTGGCCGGTGACGAACCCCGCCGCCTCGCTTGCGAGAAACAGCACCGGACCGGCAATGTCCTGAGGCGTGCCGACGCGGCGCAGCGGCGTCACCGCACCCCACGTCTCGGCATAGTCCGGCGCTTCCATCTTCGTCCGCTCGGTCTCGATTGCGCCCGGTGCGACGCAGTTGACGCGGATGCCGCTCGGCCCGAGCTCGACCGCCGCGACCTTGGTAAACTGTTCGACGCCACCCTTCGACGCCGTGTAGTCAACGAGCCGTGGAAAGGCGTACTTGTTGCAGCCGGAGCCGATATTGATGATCGACCCGCCCTTGCCGGCGCTGACCATGTGCCGGGCGACGATCTGCGTGTTCAGGAACGTGCCCTTGAGATTGGTGCGGATGACAGCATCCCAGCGCTCTTCGGACAATTCCAGCAGCGGCGACCAGGTCTGGATACCCGCATTGTTGACCAGCACGTCAGGCGCCTGGCCCGCCCATGCCTCGGCTTCGGCGACGAAACGCTCCACGGCCGCGGCATCGCCGACATCGCAGGCCGCCGCCATGACCCGCCCGCCACCGGAGGCGCTGGCAACCGTCGTCTCCGCATCCTCGACAGCTCCGACGTAGCTGAAGGCAACGTCATAGCCCTCCGCGGCGAAGGCCGACACCAGATGCCGCCCGATGCCCGAACTTCCTCCGGTGATGATTGCAAACCGCTTCATGCTCAGCCTCCAAAAACCACCCGCAGGGATGGCCTGGCAAGCGGGCGACGTCAAGTAGCCCGCCGTCCTCGCCCTTGGTACGGTTGCCGCGCCCGGTCCGCAATGTTAAGGCCACGCCAAAGTCACCGCCGACAAGGAAAAAGCCCATGACCCGCCCGCTGCTGATCGCCCCATCGATCCTCGCCTCCAATTTCGCGAAGCTCGGCCAGGAGGTCGCCGACGTCGTCGAAGCGGGCGCAGACTGGATCCATCTCGACGTCATGGACGGCCACTTCGTGCCGAACATCACCTTCGGCCCGGCGGTCGTCAAAGCGCTCCGGCCGTACACCAAGGCCGTCTTCGACTGCCACCTGATGATTGCGCCCGCCGACCCCTATCTCGAAGCCTTTGCCGAGGCCGGCTGCGACTACATCACCGTTCACGCCGAGGCCGGCCCGCACCTGCACCGCTCGCTGCAGACCATCCGGGCGCTCGGCAAGAAGGCCGGCGTCTCGCTCAATCCGGCGACCCCGGTCTCGGTTCTCGAACATGTGGTCGACGACATCGACCTGCTCCTGATCATGAGCGTCAATCCGGGCTTCGGCGGACAGAAGTTCATCCCGGCCATGGTCGAGAAAATCGCCCAGGCAAACCGCATGATCGGCGATCGCCCCATCATGCTTCAGGTCGACGGCGGGATTACCGCCACGACGGCTCCGCTCGTCACCTCGGCGGGCGCCAACGTGCTGGTCGCGGGCTCGGCGATCTACAAGGGCGAAGGCGTTGACGACTACCGCAAAACCGTCGACAGTCTGAGAAAGGCTGCCGAAGAGGGACGTCGTTGAGGAGATTGCGGGGATCGCTTGCAGGACTGATGGCCGGTTTCGCGCTCGCCGCGACGGCCGCCACGGCCGGTGACATCGCCGGCTTCCGGTCGATCGGCTTTTCCGGCGACGGCAAGATCTACGCCTTCGAGGAATACGGCGTCCAGGACGGCTCCGGCTTTCCCTATTCGAACATCTACGTTCTCGACACGGTGAAGGACACCTACCTCCCCGGAACGCCGATCCGGGTGCGGATCGATGACGAGCAGGCAAGCCTCGGGACCGCCCGTGCCGAAGCTTTGAAGAAGGCGTCCCCGCTCATCGATGGCAGTGGTCTTGCCGATGAACCGGGGCAAGTCGTCGCCTTCAACCCGATTACGGACGTCGAATCCGATCCGCATCGGCTTCGATACCTGCCCTTCCCCAGCGACCCGCCCTTCGGCAAGCCCTATACGCTGGCGCTGGAGGACTATGCGCTTGCCGCGCCGCAGGCCTGCAAGGACATCGTCGATAAGGTCAGGGGGTTCCGGCTGCGCCTGACGGAGCGTAACGGCGCTGCTGCCGCCGACCTCATCCATGAAGACGACCATCTGCCCGCTAGCCGCAATTGCGCGACGGACTACCGTCTTGCCGGAGTCGTGACCCATACGCCGCCGTCGGGGCCTCCCGTCCACATGGCCCTCGTCCTCGTGCTGAGCTTCGGATTCGAGGGCCGCGACGGACGCTGGATCGCCGTGCCGGTACATCCCTGACCATGTTTCAGACCTCCCGCCCCTCGCCGCTCACCTTGCGCAGCCGCCTCGGGGCGAGCGTTCCGTCTGTCGGCTTTTGGCTTCTCGGCGCACCCGTCTGGGGCGCGGTCATGGCACTTTCCTGCCAGCTCGCAATGTGGGTGCTGCACTGGACGCCTTACGCCCACCGGGACCAGTTGCTGTTGCTCTTTCTGGGCGGCGGTATGCTCGGATGGCTGATCGCCGTACCCGTCACCCGCTTCTTCAGCCTCGACCGCCCCGTCGAGACCCGCTTTGCCGCCGGCTTCCTCTTTCTTTCCGTCGGTACGGTCGCCTTCACGGCCTTCCTCTTCGCCATGCAGTACCGCTCCTTCTATGCGCAGTGGCATGCGCCTTTCGGCACGTGGATCTGGGCGTTCCAGTTCGTCTTCACGTCTGCCTCGGCGGTTTTCCAGTTCTCAGTCCTCGGTCTGCGGCTCTTCCTGCCGTTCGGACTCGTCTTCCTCCTCGCGGCAAGCCTGCTGCTGGCACGCCGCAACCGTTGAGATTGCCGGCGGTCTTTGCTAAAGCGACGCCATCCCGCAGCTTTCCAGGAAAGATAGGCCTATGATCCCCCGCTACTCCCGGCCCGAAATGGTCGCCGTCTGGTCGCCCGAAACCAAGTTCCGCATCTGGTTCGAGATCGAGGCCCACGCTTGCGACGCGCTCGCCGAGATCGGTGTGATCCCGAAGGACGCGGCAAAGACCATCTGGGAAAAGGGTGGCGCGGCGGAGTTCGACGTCGCGCGTATCGATGAGATCGAGGCCGTCACCAAGCATGACGTCATCGCCTTCCTCACCCATCTTGCCGAGTTCGTCGGCCCGGACAGCCGCTTCGTCCACCAGGGCATGACCTCTTCGGACGTGCTCGACACGACCTTCAACATCCAGCTCGTTCGCGCCGCCGACATCCTGCTCGCCGACATGGACCGTGTCCTCGCTGCGCTGAAGACCCGCGCCTTCGAACACAAGGACACGATCCGCATCGGTCGCAGCCACGGCATCCATGCCGAGCCGACGACGATGGGTCTGACCTTCGCGCGCTTCTATGCCGAGATGAGCCGCAACCGTGCGCGCCTCGAAGCGGCGCGCGCCGAAGTCGCGACGGGTGCCATCTCCGGCGCCGTCGGTACCTTCGCCAACATCGACCCGCGCGTCGAGGAACACGTCTGCCGCATGATGGGCCTCACCCCCGAGCCCATCTCCACGCAGGTGATCCCCCGCGACCGCCACGCGATGTTCTTCGCCACACTCGG
>DATGWU010000093.1:0-1941 GCA_035299345.1 Rhizobium sp. | reverse complement strand
GATCTTGACCTCGCGGGCGAGCCGCTGGTCCAGAAGCGTTTCGGATTTGTCGAGCAGGCTCGCCGAAAGCGGAATGTCGATTTCCTTCTCGACGGAGAGCAGGATGTTCTTCCAGGTCATGCCGGCGAAGCGCTCGCCCATCTCTTCCACGGAGATCGGGTAGCCTGCCTCGTTGAGAAGCTTTGATTCCACCCTCGCGGCGATGATCTCGGAATCGACGAGAACGCCGTCGCAATCGAAAATGGTCAGCTCGAAACCGCTCATGGAAAGATTCGTCCTCTGCCTCGGGAAGGTCGCCTGACTACACGATCGGGCGAGGAAGGACAATCACGCTCGGCGCAGGGCAGGTTTGTCCTCCGCTTCTCCGTCCTCGGCAACGACGGAGCCTGCAGGCCCGGCCGTCTCACGACGCACGGGTCTGGCGAGATGGACCGTGAGCCACTCCATGAGGACGGCCGCCACCGTGCGCCAGCGATGATCAACGGTCAGCATGTGTGAGCTGTTCTGGATGAACACCGGTTCCACGCCGAGGCGCCTTGCCGTCCGGCGCACATCGGTCGCCGAGACCAGCCTGTCGCGATCGGCTCCGACGACGAGCCTCGGCGTCGAGGCCGCCGGCAGACCGCGGACGCGCTTCAACAGCATGCCGAACAGCGCCGGGATCGATTCCGTCCCGTAGAGATCGAGCATGTAGTCCATGTCGCTCTCCAGCGGCCCGCGGGAGAACATCAGCGAGCGCGCCGCGTCCGGATCGGTGACGATCGGCGTCAGGTCGCCGGTCGAAAGGCAGCGCAGAACGCCGGATGGCGTGGTCCGCACCACGTTGAGGAAGCCGCTCCAGCAGCCGTAATGGGGCACCGAAGCGAGCAGGGCCAGCCCGCGCACCGCCTGCCGTGCGGCGATGTGCTGGGCGATGAAGCCGCCCATCGAGTGGCCGATCAGCACCGGTTGATCGAGCGACCCGATCAAGCGGGTCACGTCGTCGATGTAATCTTCAATCGTCGCGAACCGGATTTCGCCCTCGCTGTCGCCGTGCGCCCGAAGATTGACCGCGATGCAGTCATATCCGGCCTCGGCGAAATGGGGCATGAAGTGCATGTCCCAGTACCATGTCGAGGACCACGCGCCGTGAAGGAACAGCAACTGCCCCTTCGCGACCTCGCCCCGCGGCCCCTGGCGGCGGACGCTGAGCGCGCCCGCCTTCCCCTTGATCGTATTGTGCCCGACGCTCGTCATTACTCAGCTGCCACGGCAAGCGGAGATCTGGCGATCCGGGCGGCGGCCGGTGCTGGTTTCGAGCGGGCGATCTCGCGCTTCAGCCGCTTGCGGAAGGCCATGTCGTTGACGGTGATCGTGTGGCGCTGCGAGGCCACCTGCTGGAAATCCGGGTCGGCCAGTTCCTCGTCGATCAGCGTGCCGAGAGGTTTTGACGGTGTCCAGAGGCCCGCGAGGTGGCGCGCGGCGAGCTTCGCCTGCAACTCCGCCCCCGGCCAGATGCAGCCGGTTGGCTGGAAGAGACCCATGAAGTAGATGTTCTTCAGCTTCTCCGGGATCATCCGTTGATAGAGCCGGACCGGACCGCGCGAGAGGTCGATCAGCGCGGGATCGAGGAAGGTATGGGCGATCTTGTAGCCGGTGCAGGCGATGATCGTGTCGAATTCTTCGGATGTTCCGTCGACGAAATGGACCCGCTTGCCCTCGAAGCGGGCGATGTCCCGCTTCGGCTGCACCTTGCCGTGACGAAGGGCGAGATAGAGGTCCGAATTGAGCGTCGGGTGGGTCGCCATGATCCGGTGGTCGGGATCGGGCAGGCCGATGTCCCTGTTCCGTCCTTGCAGGAGATTCAGGAGCCATTCGAACAGCCTGAGCTGGAGTGTCTTCGGAAGCCAGCCAAAGCGATAGAAGACCGAGTCGATCGGCTTGCCGAAAAGGAATTTCGGG
>DATGWU010000092.1:0-7376 GCA_035299345.1 Rhizobium sp. | reverse complement strand
TCGGTGTCGAAGGCGACGAGGCCGCTTTCGCGCGCGGCGGCAATCCATACCTCCAGCGTCGGCAGATCACGAATCGTTCGATAACCGCCGATATCGATCGTCTTGCCGTGGAAAGCGTCAGCGCGGGCCTTGACGAGGTCGGCGGGCGTCGGGCCGCTGGGAACGGCGGCCGACGCGAATGCCGGACCAGCGACGGGGGAAGCAACAGTCGCCGCTCCGTCCTCAGCCTGCAGTTCGCCGATTTCGAGATCCGGTCCGTGAGCAGCGGGACCCCACTCGATCTTCACCGGCGCCGGCTCGATCGCGGTTGCATCGCAGCCGCAAGCCTCCGCCACGCGACGGGTCAGGGTATTGAACTCCATCGTCTTGAGAAAGCCTATGAGCAGAGGGCCGTTCTGGTTTTCGAGCACCAGCTGGTCCAGCGGTACATCAAGAGACACGTCGGTGCGAAGAGTGACGAGCGTGCGCGAAAGCCGCGCCAGATCAGCGTTTGCGACGATGTTCTCGCGCCGCTTGACCTGCTTGATCTCATCCGCGCGTGCAAGCAGCGTGTCGAGGTCGCCATACTCGTCGAGCAGCTGGGCGGCGGTCTTCGGCCCGATTCCGGGAATGCCGGGAACATTGTCCGTCGAATCGCCGGTCAGCGCCTGCAGATCGATCATCTTCTCAGGCGGCACGCCCCATTTCTCGATGACGTCCGGAATACCGATCTGCTTGTCCTTCATGCTGTCATACATGTGGACGTTGGGCGTCACGAGCTGCATCAGATCCTTGTCGGAAGAGATGATCGTGACGTCGGCACCGACGGCCTCGGCCTGACGCGAATAGGTCGCGATGATGTCGTCAGCCTCGAAACCTTCCTTCTCGATGCAGGGAAGGTTGAAGGCACGGGTCGCCTCGCGAATCAATCCGAACTGCGGCACCAATTCCTCCGGCGGCGCCGAGCGGTTCGCCTTGTAGGCGTCGTAGAGCTCCTTGCGGAACGTCTTGGAGGAATAGTCGAAAACAACGGCGAAATGGGTCGGCGTCACGCCGACGGATGTATCTCGCGCGTCCGTCAGCAGCTTCCAGAGCATGTTGCAGAAGCCGGCGACTGCGCCCACCGGCAGGCCGTCCGATTTTCGGGTGAGCGGCGGCAGGGCGTGGAACGCCCTGAAGATGAAGCCCGAACCATCAACGAGGAAAAGATGATCGCCCTTTTTCATAGACGCATGGATATCCTGCGGGGCCGCAAAGGTCCATTGCAGTTTGTTGAACCTCGCCTATTCTGGATCGGCGGCGGGCCGCCGCATTCCGAGGGAAAGACGATGAACCAGATTATAAGGGCCTACGTCTTCTATGGCCTGTTCACGTTGCTGATGGCAGGCACATCGTGGATGCAGGAAGACTCTGCATCGCTCATCTTCCTGAAGTTTCTCGGCAGTGGAATGTACCTGTTGTCACTGGAGGGACTTCGTGCCCGTTTTCCGGAAGAGCATGACGCGACACGCAGCCTGGCGACGTGGATCGAATTCAAGCTCCTGAACGCCGTCTTGTTCGGGGCCCTGATTGCTTTCGTCAGTTTCAGGCCGGACGCGCCGCTGGACGCCACCTTGCGTGGCTTTGTGGTCGCGATGAGCATGTCGGCCACGATCGAGATCGGGTTCCTTCTCTACAGGCGGCGCAAGCCCGAACGGCCTTCCTGAGAATCTTACAAATTTGTAATCCAGCATTCCCTTGAAAAGCCGCATTCGGCATCTCATCTCTTGGTCATCGGCGACTGATCACGCCGTAGTCTGAAAGAGGCCCGTCCCCCGCCGCTTCAGACTTGGGCAAAGGCCTTATCCCCCTCTCCGGGCCTTTGTCCCAGCTTTTTGGCGAAGCCGCCGTGGCCCCTCCTCCAGGCCTCGGCGGCTTTGCTTTTGCCGACGATCATCTTTCCACACATCAATTTGTCGTCTGCCAGCCTCGTCACCCGACATGGTTTCGGCTATCGTCCGCCCGATTCAAACGACAGGACAGGATGATGAGCGACATTTCCGCCGTACTCGACTGCGCCGACAAGGCGCTTCCCCAGAGCCTCGACAGGCTTTTCGATCTCGTCAGAATCAAATCGATTTCGACCGACCCTGCCTACAAGGCGGATTGCCGCAAGGCGGCGGAATGGCTGGTGCGCGAACTGACAGCCCTCGGTTTCGAGGCCTCGGTCCGGGACACGCCCGGCCATCCTATGGTGGTGGCGCATCACGCGGCAGGCTCGCCGGATGCACCGCACGCACTCTTCTATGGACACTACGACGTCCAACCCGTCGACCCGCTCGACCTTTGGGAAAACGATCCTTTCGAACCGGCGATCAAGGAGATTGAAGCCGGCCGCAAGGTGATCACCGGCCGTGGTACGTCGGACGACAAGGGGCAGTTGCTGACCTTCGTCGAGGCATGCCGGGCTTACAAAGAGATCAACGGCACACTCCCGGTTCGCATCACGATTCTCTTCGAGGGCGAAGAAGAATCGGGGTCTCCCTCGCTGAAGCCGTTCCTCGCCGCGAACGCCGAGGAACTGAAGGCCGACTTCGCGCTCGTTTGCGACACCAGCATGTGGGACGGTGAAACGCCGGCGATCGCGGCGGCGCTTCGCGGGCTCGTCGGAGAGGAGATCGTCATTTCCGCCGCCGACCGCGACCTTCATTCCGGCCTCTTCGGGGGAGCCGCGGCAAACCCGATCCACATCCTCGTCGATATCCTCGCCGGCCTCCATGATGGAGCGGGCCGGGTGATGCTTCCCGGTTTCTACGACGGCGTCGAAGAGACGCCCGCCAACATCAAGGCGTCCTGGGAGACCCTCGGCCGCACGGCCGAGAACTTCCTCGGCCAGGTCGGGCTATCGGTTCCGGCAGGCGAGAAAGGACGTTCTGTCCTGGAGCTCACCTGGGCGCGCCCGACAGCCGAAATCAACGGAATCACCGGCGGCTACACCGGTGAAGGTTTCAAGACCGTGATCGCGGCCAAAGCCTCGGCAAAGGTCTCCTTCCGGCTGGTCGGGGAACAGGATCCGGCAAAGATCCGGGAAAGCTTCCGCACCTATGTCCGTTCCAGGATTCCGGCGGATTGCTCGGTCGACTTCCACGAGCACGGTGGATCGCCGGCCATCCAGCTGTCGTATGATTCGCCGGTGCTGACGAAGGCAAAGAATGCGCTTTCGGACGAGTGGCCGAAGCCGGCCGTCGTCATCGGCATGGGCGGCTCGATCCCGATCGTCGGCGACTTCCAGAAAATGCTCGGGATGGACTCGTTGCTGGTCGGCTACGGGCTTACCGACGATCGCATCCACTCGCCCAACGAGAAGTACGACCTCAAGTCCTTCCACAAGGGCATCCGGTCGTGGATCCGTATTCTCGACGCGCTCGCAAAAGGCGCCAGATAGCCGGAGAAGCAAAAGGCCGGGGATAACCCGACCTTTTCCTCCATTTTCCGGTCCTGCCAGTACATCCGTGGTCAGGACCGGAAATGGACGATGCCTCGACTCGTGCCGTTGCGCCGACCAGCCTCATGACGCCGATGCTGTCGCCTCAAGGTTAACATGGAGTTAATACGGGCGATCTTGAGTGCTCGGCATTGTCTACGTTTAGTTCATGTCACGTCGATTGTTCTGGAAGCTGCAATGAGCCTCGAATCCGTCAGAGATTTCTTTAGCCGCCACGCCCCCGAGATTGCCGTCATCGAAACGGAAGCAAGCTCTGCGACCGTTGCGCTCGCCGCCGAAGCGCACGACGTCGAAGCGGACCAGATCGCCAAGACGATCTGCCTGCGGATCGGTACCGAACCTGTGCTCGTGGTTACTGCCGGTACCAAGCGGCTGGACAATCGCAAGTTCAAGGATCGGTTCGGCGTCAAGCCGCGGATGCTCGATGCCGAGGAGGTTCTGGCGACTACTTCCCATCCGGTCGGCGGGGTCTGTCCCTTCGGATTGCCCTCGCCTATCAAGGTTTTTTGCGATGTTTCGCTTCAGGCCTTCGACGAAGTCGTCCCCGCCGCAGGCGCGACCAACGCAGCCGTCCGGATCGCACCACAGCGACTGGTTGCGCTGACGAGAGCGGAATGGGCCGATCTCTGCCAGTGACCAACGCGTCCTCCCGAGCAACTAGCCCTTTGAAAGGCATAGTGATTCTCGTCGCCCATTCTTTAACTTCGCCTTAAATCGCCGCATTTAAGGTTCAAGGCGGCCGCGATCGCAAGAGGTGCCGATTTCACCTCAACAAGGCCACCACGACGCCCGGACAGACGGCGGCGCCAACACCAGGAGCACCACCGGCAGCGAATGGCAGGACGAGGAAAAGCGAACGAGCGCGTTGAGCCGACCTTTGAGGAAAGGCGCGGCGGCGATGATTTTCGCCTCTCGGCTGGTGATCGCGTCACACGCGGATCCCCCGCCGTCAAAGGCGGCGGCAAACCGAAATCTGGCAAGCCCTCCCGCTCCCGTCAGAAGCGCCGAAGCGAAGGAGGCCTGGGCGGCTTTCTGCGCAGGATGGTTTACTGGTCGATCGTACTCGGGCTATGGGGCGGCATCGGCCTGGCCGGGATTGTCGCCTACTACGGCGCACGGATGCCGAGCGCCAGCACATGGTCGATCCCTGAACGTCCCCCCAACATCAAGATCGTCTCGGTCGAGGGAGAGGTGATCGCAAACCGCGGGATGACCGGCGGCGAGGCGCTCGCGCTCGAGGACATGTCCCCTTATATCCCGCAGGCAGTCATCGCGATCGAGGACCGCCGCTTCTATTCCCATTTCGGCGTGGACCCCTTCGGGCTCGTCCGGGCGATCATCAACAACGCTCTACCCGGACGCGGCACCCAGGGCGGTTCCACGCTGACGCAGCAGCTCGCCAAGAACCTCTTCCTCTCGCCGGAACGGACGATCGAACGGAAGGTACAGGAAGTGCTGCTCGCCTTCTGGCTCGAGCACACGTACACCAAGGACCAGATCCTTGCGATGTACCTCAACCGTGTCTACTTCGGTTCCAACGCCTACGGCGTGGAAGCGGCGTCGCGGCGCTACTTCAACAAGTCGGCACGCGACGTGAACCTTGGCGAGGCTGCGTTGCTGGCAGGGTTGCTGAAGGCTCCGTCCAGGCTATCGCCCGCACGCGACCCCGAGGCCGCAGAGGCGCGCGCCCAGGTCGTTCTCGGCGCGATGCGCGAGGCAGGTTTCATCAACGACGACGAGATCAAGACGGCCATGTCGCAACCACCTACCCGCGCGAAGCGCTACTGGTCGGGTGCCGGCCAGTACGTGGCCGACATGGTGATGGACGACGTGCGCATGCTGGTCGGAACGGTAGAGGATGATCTGGTCGTCGAGACGACGATCGACATGTCGCTCGAGAAGAAGGCGGAGGCGGCGCTCGTCGACACGCTCGCACGCGACGGCGAAAAGTCGAAGGCATCCCAGGCGGCTCTTGTTTCGATCGACGGCACCGGAGCGATTCGCGCGCTCGTCGGCGGCAGGGACTATGCCGAGAGCCAGTTCAACCGCGCCGCCAAGGCGAAGCGGCAGCCGGGCTCCGCCTTCAAGCCATTCGTCTATGTCTCGGCACTTGAAATCGGGCTGCGGCCGGAATCGGTTCGCAACGACGCACCGGTCAGAATCGGCAAGTGGACACCGGAAAATTATGACGAGAAGTATCGCGGTCCGGTCACTCTGACGACCGCACTTGCAAATTCGCTGAACACAATCGCCGCGGAACTCGTGATGGAGGTGGGCCCCGAACATGTGGTCAAGGTGGCCCATCGCCTCGGAATCGAATCCGAGTTGCAGGCGAACGCATCGATCGCGCTCGGAACCTCGGAAGTGTCGTTGCTCGAACTTACGTCGGCCTATGCCCCCTTCATGAACGGTGGCTACAAGGCAACCCCACATGTGGTTCGCCGTATTACGACGCCCGACGGCACGGTCCTCTATGAAAATGACTATGCCAATCCGCCGCAGGTTGTGAGCGAGCAGATCGTCGCTGCAATGAACATGATGCTGACGCATGTCATCGAGGAAGGCACAGGCAAGAACGCACGCCTGAAAGGCTGGCCGGCCGCCGGCAAGACCGGAACCACGCAATCCTTCCGAGATGCGCTTTTTGTCGGCTATACGAGCAACCTGACAACGGGCGTCTGGTTCGGAAACGACGACGGTACGTCGATGAAGAACGTGACCGGCGGGGGTCTGCCGGCAAAAGCATGGCAGGAGTTCATGACGGCTGCCCATTCTGGGCTTGCGCCGATGCCTCTCGGTGGGGCACCCTACGATCCGCAAGACATGCAGCAGCAGCCGGAACGGCTTTCCATCGGCTCGATCATTTCGGAAGTCTTCTCACCCGCCGAGGAACGTTATCCCGCGGTTCCCGCAGCCCCCGTCTCGCCTGCCGCGGCGGATGGCGATGCCCCGGGGATACCGCAGGCGCCGATTCCGCCCGGTGAAGTAGGCAGTGGGGCGGCAACGCCGCCGCGGGCCGCCCGGCGAACGACGCTTCTCGACATCATCATGGGACAGTAGACGGCAAGCTGCATCCGACCCTCGGCGGCTGACATCCGCCATGTCGAAGACCGGCGAAAGCACCCTGCCCGGTGACGGCCAATCTGTTCTATTTACTGGATTACAGCGGATTTGGAGCCTTGCAGTCCGAAAAACCGCTTCTTATATACGCGACATAACCGCAGACGAGACTGCGATTTTAGGACCATCCACGTCGAGGGGCTGTCAGGGGAATGCCTGTTCGGGGTTCCGACAGCTTGCTTCAAGGAGAGAATGACATGGCAAAAGTAATCGGTATCGACCTTGGAACGACCAATTCCTGCGTCGCCGTGATGGACGGCAAAGACGCCAAAGTTATCGAGAATTCCGAAGGCGCGCGCACCACGCCGTCCATGGTGGCATTTACCGATGATGGCGAGCGCCTGGTAGGTCAGCCGGCGAAGCGCCAGGCCGTGACCAATCCGACCAACACGCTTTTTGCGGTGAAGCGCCTGATCGGCCGCCGCTATGAGGATCCGACTGTCGAAAAGGACAAGGGCCTCGTCCCGTTCCATATCGTCAAGGGCGATAACGGCGACGCGTGGGTCGAGGCAAACGGCAAGGGTTATTCCCCGTCTCAGATCTCCGCCATGGTCCTTCAGAAGATGAAGGAAACGGCTGAATCCTATCTCGGCGAAAAGGTCGAAAAAGCCGTTATCACCGTTCCCGCCTACTTCAACGACGCCCAGCGTCAGGCAACCAAGGACGCCGGCCGCATCGCGGGTCTCGAAGTCCTGCGCATCATCAACGAGCCGACGGCGGCCGCGTTGGCCTATGGCCTCGACAAGAAGGATTCGAAGACCATCGCGGTCTATGACCTTGGCGGCGGCACCTT
>DATGWU010000091.1:0-14301 GCA_035299345.1 Rhizobium sp. | reverse complement strand
GGTACGCCGTTTCCGCCATGCCTGCGGCCAGAAGGTCTGAAACGGGCGGCTTGGATCGTCCCGGATCCTTCCGTCGCAAGGCTTGGGATCAGCCGAGAAGCGCCTTGTTGGCGGTCAGGAAGCTCTTCAAGTCCTGCGGCGCCCTGCCGGAGAGCATCTCGATATCCTTGGTGGCGACGTCGAAGCCGCCTTCGCGAATGTTCGTGTCGAAGGAGACGAAGGTCGGGATGAAGGGCTCGGGCACGTCGGCCGCCTTCATGCCGCCTGCGAGCTGTTCGTCCGTCAGGTTGACGACGGCGAGCGGCTTGCCCGCCGCTTCACGCGCGAGGGTGGCGATCTCGTCGGTGCTGAGTGCGGTCGGCCCGGTGAGATTGTAAACGGCGTTTCCGGATGCCTCCGACACGAGTGCGCCGGCGATGGCGCGGGCGATGTCGGCGCGGGCGGCGTGGGCGTTGCGGCCCTTGCCGGCGGACGTGTACCAGCTACCGGACGCCAGCGCCTGCGGCAGGCTCATGAAGAGGTTCTCCATGTACCAGGCGTTACGGAAGATCGTGTAGGCGAGACCGCTGTCGCGGATCGCCTGCTCGGTGCCGGCATGGTCCGGTGCGAAGCTGACGAGGCTGGTCTCGGGGTTGATCATCGACGTGTAGGAGATCCGTCCAACGCCGGCGGCCTTGGCGGCGGCAACGGCCGCGCGATGCTGGCTGAGGCGGTGGCCGGGGCGATCGAGCGTGTCGGTCGAGATAATCAGCAGCCGGTCGATGCCGGCAAAGGCGGCGGCGAGGTTTGCGTCGTCGAAGTCGACGCGGCGGGTTTCGACGCCCTTCGCTGCCAGATCGGCGAGCTTGGCCGTATCGCGGCTGCCGGCGACGATGTCGGCAGGGGCGACCTTGCCGGACTCGAGAAGGCTCTGGATGACGAGGCGGCCGAGATGGCCGGAGGCGCCGCTGACGAGGATCTTGCTCATGGTAATTCCCTTGATGCTTGGACGGAGATGTCCGTGTTTTGGCGCTCTCAAAAAGAGAGTAGCGCTAATTTGGGAATTGACCTGCACTTGTAAAGAAGGCAGTTTTTCGTGACCACGTTACCGAAAGGGAACCACCATGACCGTCGCGCGCTTCGATTTCAAAACCAAGATGTCCGGTTTCGGTGGCGAAGACTCTCCCCTGGAAAACTGCCCGGTACGGACGGTCATCGACCATATCGGCGGCAAATGGTCGACGCTCATTCTGTTGGCACTTGCGGAAAAACCCTATCGTTTCGGCGAGTTGCGGCGACTTGTTCCGGACATTTCGCAGCGCATGCTGACGCAGACGCTGCGCGACCTGCAGCGCGACGGCTATGTCCACCGGACGGTATTTCCGACGAAGCCGCCGAGCGTCGAATACCGCCTGACCGACCTCGGGCACTCGCTCTACGGCGCGCTGGCGGGCCTGCTGCAATGGGCGGAGGACAATTACCTCACCGTGCGCGAGGCACGGCGGCGGTTCGACGTCGAGGGTGCCTGAAGCCGTCGGCGCTAGCTCGCGGGCGGCTTCGTCGACATGGAGCCGCCGCGGAGAAAAAATGAGACGGTGTCAAGCAATTGGTTGACTCAGGCAACCAACTGCTCGCCCGACCGGACCTCTGACAAGGCAAACTCGACCGCGGCGGCCGCATGGATGCGTGTCGAATCGAAGCCGGGCAGAGAAAGCTGGTCGGGGTCGATCAGCAGGCAGATCTCGGTGCAGCCGAGAATGACGCAGTCGGCGCCCGCCGCCTTCGCCTTGTCGATGATTGCGAGGTAGGTGTCGCGGGAGGCGTCGACGACCTTGCCGGCGCAGAGTTCGTCGAAGATGACGTCGTGGACGGTCTGCCGGTCCGCTTCGTTCGGCACCATGGGATCGAGACCCTGCTTGCGCATGCGCTCGGTGTAGAAGCCGTGCTCCATGGTGTAGCGGGTGGCAAGCAGCAGCGGCCGCTTGAAGCCTTCGGTACGGATCGCAGCGGCCGTCTCGTCGATGATGTTGATGAGGGGAATACTGACGCGGGCGGCGACGGCGTCGGCGACGAGATGCATGGTGTTGGTGCAGATCAGCACGCAATCGGCACCGGCCGCTTCGAGGCCGCGGGCGCAATCGCCCAGGCGGTTTTCGGCAAGATCCCACCGGCCGGCCTTCTGATAGCCGACGATCTCGGCGAAGTTGACCGAATGCATCAAGACTTCGGCCGAGGCGATGCCGCCGAGGCGGCTGCGAACCATCTCGTTGATGTGACGATAATAGACTGCCGAGCTCTCGAAGCTCATGCCGCCGATCAGGCCGATAGTTTTCATGGTCAGGTTCCCTTGCTGGTGTTTGCACGGATTATGCGTCGGGGGCAGAGCAAGTGGATTGCAAACTTCGGATATGGGCTGCTAATCTGCGCACCAGCTTTGCGCAAAAGGCACTGAGTGCGCGCGCCATGTGCACGATATTTCTTAGATGGGAGCGAGAGATGCTGGACGAGCGTGATCGGAAGATTCTAGATGCGCTGCAGCATGATGCGGCGATACAGGTATCGCAGCTCGCCGAACTGGTGGCGCTTTCGCCCTCGGCCTGTTCGCGCCGCATCCAGCGGCTGGAGGAGGCGGGATATATTGCAAGGCGGGTGGCGATCCTCGATCGTGACAGGCTCGGCGTGCCGACCACCGTCTTCGCTCTGGTGAAGACCTCACATCATTCCGAGGACTGGACGGAAGCCTTCCGCCGGGCGATCAGCGACATTCCGGAGGTCGTGGAGGCGCACCGGCTGACCGGCAGCTATGACTACCTGCTGAAGATCGCCGTGCCGCGGGTCGAGCAATATGACGTCGTCTACCGGCGACTGGTGCGGCGTATCGAACTCTTCGACGTCTCCGCCTTCATCTCGATGGAGACGCTGAAGGCCGGCGAGGCGGTTCCCGTCAACTATGCGGAATGAGGACTATTCCGGCTTCGGCAGGCTCTTGTCGGCGCGGCACTTGGCGATCGCGAGCTGCTTGAACGAATAGATCGCGGTGATCCGGCCGGCCGAGCTGTCCTGCGGATCGGTATTGCGCTCCGTCTCGACCTTCATGCAGCCGCACGCATAGCCGTAATAGCCGTTGGTCTGGACGTAGTCCCCGGCCGAGATATCGCCCATGTTCTCCATGCCGAGCGCCTCGGTTTCCGAGCCCTGGGTCGCGATGATCCAGGTTCCGTCGCGATCGTCGAGCCAGTAGTTGCCGGGGGTGGGGTTCTGCACCCAGCCGCAGCGGTTTTCGGCCGCGAGAACGACGCTCGGCAGTGCGGCCAAAGCGCCGGCGGCGATCAACAATGTAGAGATATGGGCGCGCATCGGTGTGCTCCGTGGAGATTGAGATCAGGCAAGCCATAGCGCGGACGCGCACTTCCGCCAAATGCCAAAACTGGTGCGAAGCCCTATCAACGCAATCGGGCCCCGGAGCTTGCGCTCCGGGGCCGTGGGCCAAGACAGACCGGGGAGGGATCAGTTGTCGTGGCCGTGGCTGGGCTCCAGCGACGGCGCGCTGCTGTCGTTCGTCACCCGGTACTCGTCACGGCTCTGGTTGCTGACGGAGCCGGTGTGGAAGAGGCTGGTGCCGGCCGGCGCCTGTTCGTAGGTCGCCTGGGGTTCGCCGGAGACGTCGCGGCCGTTGGTCGGCTCGAGCGCGAAGGCGGAGGTGGCGAGAGAGGCGAGGGCGGCAGTTGCTGCAATGATGGTCTTCATGATGTCATTCCTTTTCGTTTTTTTCCGTCATGCGGGGGAGTCCTCCCGCATGAGACAAATCAGTCGTGGCTGGGTTCCAGCGACGGCGCGCTGCGGTCGTTCGTGTAACGGTAATCGTTACGGCTCTGGTCGCTGATGGAGCCGGTGTGGAAGAGGCTGGTGCCGGCCGGTGCCTGTTCGTAGCTCGCCTGTGGTTCGCCGGAGACCGAGTGGCCGTTGGTCGGCTCGAGCGCGAAGGCGGAGGTGGCGAGAGAGGCGAGGACGGCAGTTGCTGCAATGATGGTCTTCATGATGTCATTCCTTTTTCAGTTGTTTCAGTCATGCGGGCAGTTTTCCCGCATGAAGCAAATCAGTCGTGGCTGGGCTCCAGCGCCGGGGCGCTGCGGTCGTTCATGGGGACGCTACGGTCGTTCATGGTCCGATAGTCGTTGCGGTCCTTGTTGCTGATGGAGCCGGTGTAGAAGATGCTGGTGCCGGCCGGAGCCTTTTCGTAGCTCGCCTGGGGTTCGCCGGAGACGGTGCGGCCGTTGGTCGGCTCGAGCGCGAAGGCGGAGGTGGCGAGAGAGGCGAGGACGACAGTTGCTGCAATGATGGTCTTCATGATGTCATTCCTTTTCACTTTTCCGTCATGCGGGTAATTCATCCGCATGAAGCATACCTATGATTGTAGCGACGGGCGGGGATCGTCCGTTCGCAATGATGAGGGGTCACCTGCCGACGGAGATGCGGCGACCAACTCGACCGTGCGGTCGGTATTCCTACGGTGGACCTCCTGCACCTGGTCGCCGCTCGAGGCGAAGAAGGTGCTGGAAGTTCGAACCGGCCGGCGCCATCTAATGAACGGACGCGTATCCGTCAGAGGTGGCGCTGCCAGGGATCGGTTCGATGGCAAAAGCCGCCGGGGCACCGAAGGACGCGACCAGAGCTGTTGCTGTCGCGAGGGTCTTCATGGTCAACTCCTTAGCTTCGTTTTCGAACTCGTTGGCTTTGTTCGTCGAACTCGGCGGTTCGATGAGAGATATCTGGCGCCATTCGTCTGCGTTTACAAGATCGAATTGTGCGATATAGAACCGGTCGGTTCGATGTTGTGAACCAGATCGTCACTGCCCATCTTGAAACAAAAGTCGTTTAAAAATAAAGCCTTATCGATACGATGTGTGCACATTGTTTTGCGAGATGAATGATTTCCTGCAAATTGACCTCAACTTAATGTGACCGCCGACCCCACGGTCTTTCACGGGTTTTCCCTGTCGACGTCGTCCACCACAGGACCCTTGACGCCGCAAAGGGGAGGCGGTACATACGATCAGTACCGTACAGTACGGTACTTCAAGGAGGCCAGCCTTGCAGACCGACGACTCCACGTCCACCGAGTTCACACCGCGCCAGAGCGCCGTGCTGGCCGAGGCGTTGCGTCTTCTGGTCGAGGGCGGGGACAAGGCGCTGACGACGGCCGGACTGGCGCGGGCGGCGAACTGCTCGAAGGAGAGCCTCTACAAGTGGTTCGGTGATCGCGACGGCCTGCTTTCGGCGATGATCTCGTATCAGGCGAGCAAGGTGCGGACGTTCGAGCGCTCCGGCGAGCGACTGACCGCAGAAAGCCTGACGCAGCATCTCGAGCTCTTCGCTCGCGATCTTCTGGGCGTTCTCGCGGGCGACGTTTCGCTGGCGCTGAACCGGCTAGCGATCGGCCAGACGAGCCGCGACGGGTCGAAGCTCGGCCGGATGCTGCTCGAGCGCGGCCGGCGCCAGATCGACCGGCGCGCGCGTGCGCTCCTGGAGAGCGGGCAGCGTGACGGACTCCTGCGCTTTACCGACGGCGAAGAGGCCTACCGGACCCTTTACGGCCTGATCGTATCGGACATGCATGTGCGCATGCTGCTCGGCGAAAAGCCGGATGTCGAGAGTTTCGGAGCCCGGGCGGCGAGGGCGGTTTCGTCCTTCCTGACGCTCTACGGCACGGAGAAGATGCTGGCGGACTGAGGATTTTCCGAAGGGTCGCCGGATACAAATAGGTACAAACGGACAAAGCATAGGGAAGGAAAAGACAATGCGCGTCTATTACGATCGTGATGCCGACTTGAACCTCATCAAGTCGAAGAAGGTTGCCATTATCGGCTACGGCAGCCAGGGCCGTGCGCATGCGCTGAATCTCAAGGATTCCGGCGCGCAGAACGTCGCCATCGCCCTCAAGGCTGGCTCCGCCACCGCCAAGAAGGCCGAAGCCGACGGCTTCAAGGTCATGACGGTTGCCGAAGCGGCCGGCTGGGCCGACCTGATGATGATGGCGACCCCGGACGAACTCCAGGCCGGCATCTACAAGTCGGAAATCGCTCCGAACATCCGTGACGGTGCGGCGATCGCCTTCGCCCACGGCCTCAACGTCCATTTCGGCCTCATCGAGCCGAAGGCGTCCATCGACGTCGTGATGATCGCGCCGAAGGGCCCGGGCCACACCGTTCGCGGCGAATACCAGAAGGGCGGCGGCGTGCCGTGCCTCGTCGCCGTTCACCAGAACGCCTCCGGTAACGCCCTCGAACTCGCTCTCTCCTACGCCTGCGGCGTCGGCGGCGGCCGCTCGGGCATCATCGAAACGACCTTCCAGGAAGAATGCGAAACCGACCTCTTCGGCGAACAGGTCGTTCTCTGCGGCGGCCTCGTCGAACTCATCCGCGCCGGCTTCGAAACGCTGGTCGAAGGCGGCTACGCCCCGGAAATGGCCTATTTCGAGTGCCTGCACGAAGTGAAGCTGATCGTCGACCTGATCTACGAAGGCGGCATCGCCAACATGAACTACTCGATCTCGAACACCGCCGAGTGGGGCGAATACGTCACCGGCCCGCGCATCATCACGGCTGAGACCAAGGCCGAAATGAAGCGCGTCCTGCACGACATCCAGACCGGCAAGTTCACCTCCGAGTGGATGCAGGAATGGCATTCGGGTGCGGCCCGCTTCAAGGGCATCCGCCGCATGAACGACAAGCACCAGATCGAGGAAGTCGGAGAGAAGCTGCGCGGCATGATGCCGTGGATCGGCAAGAACAAGCTCGTCGACAAGTCGAAGAACTAATCGGTTTCCGCCGATAACGAGCCGATGGATAGAAGGTCGGGGAGGGTGACCTCCCCGGCCTTTCTCGTCTGATGAAGGAGGTGTCTCCGCACCCGCGGCGAGCCGGCCGTCAGGCGGCCTTGGCGCGGTTGGTGAAGATCACGGCCACGAACAGCAGCATCGACAGGATGGTGACCAGCGAGCCAATCGAGGCCAGGCCTTCCGTAATGCCGAGGACCGCGAGCGCGATGCCGGGCGCCAGCAGCAGCACACCCAGTGTGGCGGCCGCGACGTGGATCTTTGCGAGCTTCGTTTCGGCCACCGCGGGTACGGCGTGATAATAGAGTCCGTAGACGGCGACCGAAACCCAGCCCACGAGGTTCAGGTGGGCGTGAGCGGGGGCAAGTACATGGTCATGGCTGGCCCCCATGTAGATGCCGAGCGACATCGCGACGAGAGCGTAGAGGCTGGCGCTTGCCAGACAGAAGAACGGTAGTCCACGCATTGTGATTTCCTCTCCTTTTTTGCGGAGGCGCCGCAGGATCCCCTCTGCTTACCGACCCCCGGATTTTGACTGTACAACAGGGTTTTCGCGGCGTCTTCGCCCCGCTCGCGGGTTTGACAATTTTCAAGGGGACAGATGGCCGCCGGGCCGGGCACATAGCCGTCGCCAGCCTTCGGCGCTTCCTAAAACTTCCCTAAGCGGCATCGGTCGGGTGTTTTCATGTTTTCCGTGGCGGTTGCGCATTTCCCCGACCCTGAGCGTGGGGGCGACGCAGCGCCGCGATCCGGCGCCTATTGTTGTGCTGCAATATAGGTCAGTATTATTGACTTAACGGCCCATCCATGATCTTCTCGATCTTCCAGAACATACCGAGGAAACACCCATGCTGAACTGGGAAGCGATCTTCGCGACGCGTTCGTCGCGGATGCGTGCGTCGGAAATCCGCGAGCTGCTGAAACTGCTGGACAAGCCCGACATCATCTCTTTCGCGGGCGGGATTCCCGATCCGAAGCTCTTTCCCGACGAGCAGTTCAAGGCTGCCTATGGCGACGTCTTCGCGGGCGAGGGTGCCGGCGCGGCGCTGCAATACTCGGTGAGCGAAGGCTACAAGCCGCTGCGCGAATGGCTTCAGGGCGAGATGGGCCGGATCGGCATCGACTGTGCGCCCGACAACATCTTCATCACCTCCGGTTCGCAGCAGGCCCTCGATTACATCGGCAAGCTCTTCCTCTCGCCAAAGGACACCGCACTCGTCGGCTGGCCGACCTATCTCGGCGCGCTGCAGGCCTTCAATGCCTACGAACCGACCTTCGACCAACTAACGCTTTCCGGCAACCGGACGCCGGAGAGCTACCGCGCTGCGGCGCAGAAGGCGGGCGGAGAGGTGAAGTTCGCCTATCTCTCATCCGACTTCGCCAATCCGACCGGGGAGACGGTCGACCGCGCCGGACGCGAGCGTCTTCTCGACCTAGCCGAGGAGCTCGACATCGCGGTCATCGAGGATGCCGCCTACCAGCATCTGCGCTACGAGGGAGAGGCGATCCCGCCGATCCTTTCGCTCGACATCGCCCGCAAGGGCTCGATCGAGAACACGCGGACGATCTATTGCGGCAGTTTTTCCAAGACGCTCGCGCCGGGCCTGCGGGTCGGCTACGTGGTCGCGGCGATGCCGGTCATCCGCAAGCTCGTCCTGATGAAGCAGGCGGCGGACCTGCATTCCTCGACCATCAACCAGATCGCCATCGCCCATGTCGCCGAGCGCTATTTCCGCGAGCAGGTCGCCAGGATCAGAGCCGCCTACAGCGCCCGCCGCAACGCCATGCTCGCAGCACTTGACCGCTACATGCCCGCCGGCACGACCTGGACGAAGCCGGAGGGCGGCATGTTCATCTGGGTCACCTTGCCGGAAGGCATGGACGGGGCCGCGTTGCTCGCTCGTTCCGTGGAGACGGAGAAGGTGGCCTTCGTGCCCGGCCAGGCCTTCTTCGCCGACCGTTCCGGCACCAACACGATCCGGCTCTCCTTCTCCTGCGCAAACGAGGCGATGATCGACGAGGGCATCAAGCGGCTCGGGCGGCTGATCGGCGGGGTGATCGCAGCGGCGGCCTGAGCCTTTCCGTCCGAATGAATGCACCAAGGCCCGCCGGAGACGACGGGCCTTTCTCATGCAGGACGCCGCCCGCGATGGCGACGGTGCCGTTCAGTCGCGGGCCAGCACGATGACCATGTCCTTCTTGTCGAAAGAGATCACCTCTGTGCGATTGGGATTGACCGTGACGCCGCCGAGATTGCGCTCGTCCGGATCGTCCTCACGCTGGCGCCGGTAGCCGATCGCGACTTCGCCGCGGCGCAGCGCCGAGAGCGCGATCGTGTGGAAGTTCACCGTCCTGTCGACCGCGACGTAGTCCGGCAGTGGGCGAAGGTAAATTTCCGATCCCTCCTCGTCGAGCAATTCGCCGAAGATCGCCGCCATGTACTCGTTCTCCGAGGCCTGCGCGAGCATCAGGCTGACCAGCTTGTTGCTGACGACGAAATCGTCGGCGCGCGTCACCTCGGCGAGTTCACGGTTGCGGACATCGATCATCTCGCTGACGACACTGACGTGCTTGCCGGCCCGCTCCGCGATCTTGCGCAGCTGCAGGAGGGTGATCAAGGTCCGGGTATCGGCCGACTGGGCGGTCATGTGATCGCTGTAGCCGAGCACGAGGACGTGGTCGTAGGACGGAACGTCGAGCGCCTCGAGTGCGGCACGGCTGCTGGTGTCGATGATCTCGTACTCGACCGAGAAGCCGGATCCCGGCACCTCGAGCGAGGAAGCGTCCCGCTCGAACTGCGGCGTGTCGGCGGCAATCGTCAGCAGGGAGCCCGGCGCGACGTAGCGGGCGAGTTCCGTCGCAATCAGCGGGCCGCGCCGGTTCCAGCCGAGAATGAGCGTTCGCTCGGGACGGCGTTCGTGCACGACGACCGGCAGGATCGCGTCCTTGGCACAAACGGCCGGGGTGGACGAGATTCTGATCGAGGCGTCGTCCTCGGCGATGATGATCGCCTTCTCTCCGGGTGCGAAAACGCGGTTCGGAGACGGGTTGAGGTGTACCTTGCCGTCCTTGTCGCAGATGCCGATCAGCGTCGAGCTGTCGTAAGACATTGCGGCGGCGCCGAACGGCTTGCCGACGAGATCTGGCTGGTCGAGCGTGTAGATTTCGCATCCGTCGAAGTCGAGAAGTTCCGAATAGACGGCGCTGAGACCGCACTGGCGGCTGGAATGGACGACGATCCGCGAGATCAGGTCGTCGGCGAGCACGAGCTGCATTTCGCGTCCACCAACGATCGTGGCGACCTCTGCATTGCCTGCGTCACGGATCTCGGCGGCGATCTTGTAGGGGGCCGTGCGGCGGTTCGGATCGTTGACGAGAGCGAGCACGGTCTTGATGACCTGCGAGTCCGGATCGTCCGACTCCGGGGAGAGCACGATCACCGACCGCGAGGTCTGCGGACTCAGGATGCCGAGGTCGTAGAGGTCGGTCGGATCGCCGCTGCGGCAGATGATCCTCGTGTTCTTGAGATCGCCGACCTTGGTGGCAATCTCCTCTTCCATTTCCACCTTGTCCTTGTTCGCCATGATGACGATGCGGGCGCGCTTGCGGCTCTGGTTGGCGATGACGAGTTCCGAGATGATGTCGAAGATCGAGGCCGACCAGTTGAGAATGATCGTGTGGTCGTTCTCGATCACATGGGAACGGCCCTTGCGCAGTTCGTCGAGCTTGCTTTCGAGGCCGGAGCTGATCACGCTGATGAGGGCGGAGAAGACGAAGATGCCGGCGAACGTCACGGCGAGCGATACCCAACGGAAGCTCCAGCCCTGGTCGCCGCCCATGGCGCCGGCGTCCATGGTTCGCATCAGCGATTCCCACGCAGCCTCGACGAAGGTGACCGGCGAGCCGTCGTCGGGGCCGATTCCGCTCAGGGCAAGAAACGCGGCGGCGATGATGATGACGACGAGCGAGACGAGCGCCAGCCAGCCGATCAGAGCGACGGTTCCCGCCGACATGCTCTTGTCGAATTCGTAGCGCAACCGCGCCCGCCAGTTTGTGTTCGCCCTCATGCCTATGCCTTTGTTTCATTTTCCAGGTGCACGGTGATCGCAGGAATTACCTCCACACATCAACAGGATGGCGGGTCCAGGAAGACATCGACCCAATAAAAGTCCGGGACCCGCGCAGAATTGTCCGCGCGCTTCCTCGTGGAGGCAGCGACGGACCGGCCGTCCGGCCATCGGTGTGCCGCGGCACGAGATTTGACAATTGGTCGCGGCCTCATCACTTTCCGCTCGGACGCTTCGTTTCGGACCGTCCGGCCTCGCGCTACCGCGGACGATGTCTGCACCAACTCGTCTCTGCCACTTCGGGATTTGTCCAATGAACCTTGCGCCCGATCGTTCTGAGCTCCTGTGGCCGCCGGAGAAGACGCTCTTCCCGGTGCGGCAGGTCACGCTGGCGGTGGAGCCCGGCGCTCATCCCTTTCATCTGGCGGAGCGGGAGGCGGCGGCGCGCAACTGGCGCGAGGAGGTTTCGCGCAATCCGGCGCTGTTCGACGGAAAGATCGTGTTCCAGCGGCGCCTGGATTTTCAGGACGGAGCGATCAGCGGGACGGGGCATATCATTCCCTATTCGACCTTCCTCTGGTGGCGCAGCCAGCCTGCGCCGACGAACGGCTTCCATCTCTTCGGCTTCCCAGTGATCGTGTCGTCGGACGACGCGATCATCGCCGTCAGGATGTCCGAACACACCGCCAATCCCGGGCAGGTCTACTGTGCCGCAGGTTCCCTCGACGAGGGAGACGTTGTCGAGGGACGTTGCGACCTCCTCGGCAACATGCTGCGCGAAGTCAGGGAAGAGACAGGGCTCGAACTCTCGGGCGACGACACCGACGGCCGGCTTTTTGCCAGCCACCAGCGGCGGCGGATAACGGTCTACCAGTTCTTCCGCCGACGCGAGAGCGCCGCCGAACTCGTGACCCGCATCGAGGAGCACATGCGCGGCGAAGAACGCCCGGAGATCGCAGGCGCCGTGGCGATCCGGTCGACCGATCCGACCGCGCATGTCTATGCCGCCGCCATGCTGCCGCTCATCGGCTGGTTCTTCACCGGCAACCGTTGACGCCATCGCTTGCACCTGCGCTGCGGCTGGGGCAGTGTGCGGGCGACGGAATGCGGCGAGGAGAGAGATTGGTGCGGCGATACTGCATCTATGACGTGTTTACCGACAGCAAGCTTGCAGGCAATCCGCTTTGTGTCGTCTTCGACGGCGAAGGATTGACCGACCTCGAAATGCAGGCGATCGCCCGCGAGACGAACCTTTCCGAGACGGTCTTCGTGATGCCGGCCGCAAATGCGACGCATACCGCTCGTATCCGCATCTTTACCCCGGCGCGGGAGCTGCCCTTCGCGGGACACCCGACCGTCGGTACGGCGGTCGCACTTGCCGAGTGGGAAGGGGCGAACGGTGCGACCGAGCTCGTCTCCGTCCTCGAGGAAAACGTCGGCCCGGTACGCTGCGCGGTCAGGCTGCGCGAAGGCGAGGCGACCTTTGCCGAATTCGACCTGCCGCGCACGTCAACCCGGATCGATCTTGCCTTTGATCGCCAGGTCCTGGCCGAGGCACTCTCCCTCAAGCCACAACAGATCGGGTTTGAGAATCACGTGCCCTCGCTCTGGAGCGCCGGTGTTCCCTTCATCATGATCCCCGTCCAGAATATCGGCGCGGTCGAGCGGGTCGAGTTCGATCCGCAGTTCTGGGAGAGAATCGCGCCCTTCGCCGAAGGAGGCCTCGCTTCGGCCTATGTCTATTGCCGCGGCGGCATCCATCACGGGGCGAAGTTCCACGCCCGCATGTTCAGCGCCGACATGGGTATTTCGGAGGATCCTGCGACGGGCTCAGCGGTCGCTGCGCTCTCCGGCGCAGTCCATCACTTCGATGCGCTTCCCGATGGCCATCACCCGCTGATGGTGGAACAGGGTGTCGAGATGGGGAGGCCCTCCTATATCCACCTCCATATCGACGTTGCCGACGGCGAGATTGCGCGGGCGCGTATTGGCGGTCAGGCCGTTCGTGTGGCGTCCGGGTCCTTAGAGCTGTGAAAACAAGGCGTTAGACTGCACGTGTGAATTTTTTCCGCCGGAGGCGCAAGTTTTTTCGCTCGGGCGCTGGACAAGTTCCATGATCCTGTTTATACGCCCCCTCACGCCGCCAGACGGCGCGACGGTCGGGTGATTAGCTCAGTTGGTAGAGCAGCTGACTCTTAATCAGCGGGTCGTAGGTTCGAGCCCTACATCACCCACCATTCCTTCTTTCCTGCATTGAAAATCGCTGCACCGGCTGATCGCCGGCAAGTGCAGGAAATCGACACTTATGAAAAGTTCTATGCTTTTCGGTCAGCTATCTGTCAGCTTCTGTTCCTTATAACCGCTCCCGTGTTCAACGAGGAGTGCACAAAATGAACAAGTTTCTGGCAACCACCGCAATGCTCACCCTGATGGCTTCGGCCCTCGCCTCCGGCCCGGCCCATGCTGGCAGCTGCGGGACGGTTGCTGCATGTCTCGGCCTGTCGTCTTCATCCAGCACGGGTGGCTCCGACGACGGTGATCAGACCGCAAGCAATGACGACAATGGGACCGATGACGACGTGAACGGCACCGACGATGACAACGGTTCGGATGACGACCACAACGGTTCGGACGACGACAACGGGTCTGACGACAACGGCGCCGACGATAGCGGCGACGACCACGACGGCGGCGACCATGATGGCGGTGACCATGACGGTGGTGACCACGATGGCGGTGACCATGATGGCGGTGACCATGATGGTGGTGATCACGACGGTGGTGATCACGACGGTGGTGACGACGATTGATCGGCTTCGGTCGGGCGGGAGGCTGACGGATCACGCCTCGTCTCTCCTTGGTGCCGGCGTTCAACTGGCGAACAGCCAGTGCGGAACGACCCTGGTGCCATGGGGGCAAAATCGGAAAATCAGGGGTGGCGATCAGCCGCCCCTTCTTGCGTCCGGGTGATGCTGACGGGGAGCTGGCCGCTCGCCGGCGATGGTCGCCTTATGTTCTCGTTACTTTTCTGTTGTTCACGCTGTGTTCTCGCTATTTTCCCCGAATATGGGACTTTTGCCTGTGGATAACTGTGGATAACTCCGTGTCCGGCATTGCCGGCGCTCTCCGTGCCGATTCTCCTGCAACGCGCCGCCTGCGCCATGATGTTGCCGGGATCATGGAGCCGTTCCTTTTCTTTCGTGGCGTCAGGTACTATTGTCCGCCACGTTCCGCCACCAGCGAATGAAGGACCAGCCTTGTCGTTTCTCCGCATTCTCTTCCTCCTCCTGCTGACGGCAGGGGCAGGGGCTTTTCTCCTGTCACCCGTCGGGACGCGTCTCGCTC
Source organism: Rhizobium sp. (assembly GCA_035299345.1). Classification (GTDB taxonomy): domain Bacteria; phylum Pseudomonadota; class Alphaproteobacteria; order Rhizobiales; family Rhizobiaceae; genus Allorhizobium. The sequence goes on along the minus strand of DATGWU010000091.1, from coordinate 75 downwards.
AGGCACAGGAGCCGGTCGTCGTACAGGACGTAACCTTGGAGCAGAAGGCGGCCGATCACATCGCGGACGTGAGGA
>DATGWU010000090.1:0-5811 GCA_035299345.1 Rhizobium sp. | reverse complement strand
TCTCGCCGATCCGGGCGCTTGCGACCGTGCGGCAGGTCTCCGGCGCGGTGCTGAAGAAGCCGTTCGCGCCGGCCGGCATGGCCTCCGGCTGGGTGGCGGAGACGGCGGCACGGCCGCAGACGGGAACGCCGGAGCTCGCCGAGCTCACCTTCCCGACCATGGAGCTCTATGCCATGCCGGCGGCGACGCAAGGCCTGCTCGACGACGCGGCGATCGACATCGAGGCGTGGATTTCCGGCGAGGTGGACGTGGCCTTCGCCGAGCAGGAGGGCGCGGCCTTCGTTGCCGGCGACGGGGTGAACCGGCCGAAGGGGTTCTTGAGTTATGCGACCGTCGCCGAGGCGAACTGGGCCTGGGGCAGCCTCGGCCATGTCGGCACCGGGGTGGCGGGCGGCTTTGCCGCGAGCGGCGCCTCCGACGTGCTGATTTCGGCGATCTACGCGCTGAAGGCCGGCCACCGGCGGAACGCCCATTTCGTGATGAACCGCCGCACGCAGGGCGAGATCCGCAAGTTCAAGGATGCCGACGGCAACTATCTCTGGCAGCCGCCGGCGGCGGCCGGCCAGGCGGCGGCGTTGATGGGCTTTCCGGTGACGGAGGCCGAGGACATGCCGGACATCGCCGCCGACGCGCTGTCGATCGCCTTCGGCGACTTCCGCGCCGGCTACCTCGTCGTCGACCGTACCGGGGTGCGCATCCTGCGCGACCCCTATTCGGCCAAGCCCTACGTGCTCTTCTACACCACCAAGCGCGTCGGCGGCGGCGTGCAGAACTTCGAGGCGATCAAGCTGGTGAAGTTCGGGTGAGGATGAGGCAGTGGGCGGTGGGCGGTAGGCAGCTCTCCCCCCTTGTGGGGGAGACGTCACGAAGTGACAGAGGGGGCGATCGGCGCGCGCTTCGTCGGGGGGCCCCCCTCTGCCCTGCCGGGCATCTCCCCCACAAGGGGGGAGATCGATTCGTGGCCGGCGCCGGCCGCTCCCTCTCCCCTGGTGGGAGAGGAAGCGATTTCGGCATCTTAGGCCGAAGGCGTAAGTGCCAGAAATCGCCGGTGAGGGGGAAACTTGGCGACCGACCCCCTCACTTGGAATTTCTAACACTTAGCCTTCAGCTAAGATGTTGAAATTCCATTCTCCCCCACCGAGGGGGAGAAGGCGCCCCATTCGCCCGCACCATTCCGCTACTCGCTACTCGCTACTCGCTCCCGAAGGGAACTCCCATGACCTATGCCCTGATCACGCCGCCGGCGGCGGAGCCGCTGATGCTTGCCGAGGTGAAGGCGCATTTGCGCCTCGATGACCCCGAGGAGGACGGGCTGCTTGCCGGCCTCGTGACGGTGGCGCGCGAGCACCTCGAACGCCAGACCGGCCTGATGCTGATCACCCAGACGCACCGGTTCTACCGCGACGACTGGCCGGCGGGCGGCGTGATTCAGATCGACAGGGGCCCGGTGCAAGCCATTGAAAACGTGACCGTCTATGACGGCGACGGAACCCCGCTTCAGGTATCGCTTCAAGACCACCTTCTCGACGGCGAGAGCCGGCCGGCGCGGCTCTGGTTGCGCGATCCGCCGGCGCCCGGACGGGCGATGAACGGCATCGAGATCGATTTTCGCGCGGGCTTCGGCGACACCGGGGCGGACGTGCCGGACACGCTGAAGCGCGCCATGCTGATGCATGTGGCGCTGATGTTTTCCTATCGCGGCGCCGTCGCCCCGGCCGACCAGCCGGCGGCGATCCCGGCCGGTTACGACCGGCTGGTGGCGCCGTTCGCGCGGCGGAGGCTCTGATGGCGACGGCGGTCTTCGATCCCGGCGGTCTGACGGCACGGCTGACGCTGGAAGCGCCCGTGGAAAGCCCTGACGGGCAGGGCGGGGCGAGCGTCACCTGGAGTACGGTCGCGAGCCTCTGGGCGCGGATCGAGCCGGTCACGGCCTCGCCCGGCGAAGAGGCGGGCGGCGGGCGGGTGACCATCACCCACGCGATCTGGATGCGCCACCGCGGTGACGTTTCGGCCGGCGTGCGGCTCGTCAAGGGCGGGCGGGTCTTTCTCGTGGAGACGGCGCATGATCCGGACGAGAGCGGCCGCTATCTCCTCTGCCGCTGCCGGGAGGAGGGGCGATGAAGCTCGCATTGCAGGTGACCCACCGGGATTTCAGGGAGGCGCTGACCCGGGCACTGAAGGTGGCGATTGCCGCACGCGCTGAGAAGGCACGGGAGATGGCCGACGCCGGCAAGGACGGGGAGGGCGGCGATGGCGCCAGTCAATGAGCTGTTACAGGCGGTGCATGCGCGGCTTTCGGGCGACGCGACGCTTGTCGCCCTTGTCGGACCGGACGGCATCGTCGACCGGCGGCGGGATGCGGCCGCGCTGCCCTGTCTGGTGACGGGGACGGTGGAGACGCGCGCCTACGGCACGGCGAGCGAGGACGGGCTAGAATGCCTCCTCGATTTCGAGGCCTGGTCGGCGACCGGCCGCCGGGAGGCCGAGGAGATCGCCGCCCGGGTGCGGGCGCTCCTCGACGACGCCGATCTCGCGCTTGCCGGCGCGCGGCTCGTCTCGCTTGCCCATCGCCGCACGGCGAGCCGGCGGGCGGCGGCGACGCGGCATTATGTGGCGGAGATGCGGTTTCGTGCGGTGGTGGAACCGTGAAGGATCCGGGGACGAAAGCAGATCGCCGGCAGGTTGCATTTTAAAGTTTTCATAAACCGGAGTTCAAGGTGGTTGCGTCAATCTACCTTGATGAGCAAGTTCGCATTCACGGTCATTGCCTTGTCTCTGGCCGCCTTCCTTGGAGGCGGCGGCTACACTCTGTTGCCCCGCTCCCTGTCTGATCCGGCTTGCAACATCAAAGGCAATATCTCCATCGATTCCGGGCGGCGTATCTATCATATGCCGAGACAGATGTTCTACCGCCAGACGGTTATCCGGCCACAATATGGCGAACGCTGGTTCTGCACTGAAGACGAGGCCCGCGCGGCGGGTTGGGTCAAGGCGCGCCGCTGAGATCGCGGAGATCTGCTTCCACTCGGTTCTGGCGCGAGGCGTTTGCGTAGAGTTCCCCCTCGCCTGCGATTTCTGGCACTTACGCCTTCGGCCTAAGATGCCGAAATCGCTTCCTCTCCCTCCAGGGGAGAGGCGTGGCCGGCCCGGCGTGCCCGGCGGGCGATGCGGGCGAGCAGCACGACGGCGAGGAGGGCCGCGAGGGAAAGCCCGAGGCAGAGAAGGACGACGGCGGTGAGGCCCTGCCGGTCGAGGACGGTGGTCATCAGCACCGGGGCGGCGGCGCTTGCGAGATTCTGCGGCAGGGAGAGCCGGGCCGACTGGCGGGCGAAGCGATCCGGCGAGAAGAAGACGAGCGGGATGAGTGCCCGGGCGACGGTGACGACGCCGGTGCCGAAGCCGTAGAGGATGACGAAGACGACCGCGGCGCCGGCGCCGCTGAAGAGAAGCAGCACCACCGTGGAGACGACGATCAGGCCGAGGCCGGCGAGGAAGGTCGCAAGCGGCGAGCTGCGCCGCCCGAGCACGAGGTCGACGGCCCGCGCGGTGATGCCGAAGACCGAGCGGAGCGACCCGAGCTGGAGGGCGAGCATCGGCGAGGCGCCGGAGAGTTCGAGCATGCGGATCAGCGACGGCGACACGCCGAAGCTGACGAGGGTGACGAGCGTGATCGCCAGCGCGATCAACAGGAAGGCGAGCCGCGCCTCGCGCTCTGCGAGCGGCAGAGGTTCGGCGCGTGCGGCGGCGGCCTCGGCGGCGCTGCGGGCGGCCGGCTGCGGCAGCAGGAAGAGATGCGCCGGCAGGCAGACGACGAGATGGAAGGCGGCGGCAAGCTGCAGGGTGACCCGCCAGCCGTATTGCTGTTCGAGGAGGCCGAGAAGCGGCCAGCAGACGGCCGACGAGAGGCCGGTGAAGATCATCAGCACGGCGATGCTGCGTTTGGCGTTTGCGCCTTCCCGCTCGACGACGGCGGCATAGGTGGGCACCGAAAGGCCGAAGGCGCCGCCGAGCCCGAGCACAAGCCAGGCGGCGAAATAGGCGACGACACCATGAGAGAGGCTGAGGCCGAGAAGGCCGAGCCCGAGGAGTGCGGAACCGGCGGCGAGGACGCGAGCCGCCCCATGGCGCTCGATGAGCCGGCCCGTCCGGGGGCCGGCGGCGGCCATGGTCAGCATCATCACGGTGAGGCCGAGGAAGACGACCTCGTTTGCAAGCCCCAGACCCGCGGCGATCGGACGCCCGAGCACGCCCGGCATTTCGAAACTGGTGCCCCAGCCGACGATCTGGGTGACCGACAGCAGGGCGACGAGCCCGGCGCGGGGCGAACGGAGCGAAGCGGAAAGGAACATGGGGAACCGGCGGGCGGGAAGACTGCCGCCACCATAGAGGAGGGGCGGTGCAAGCGGAAGCTGTAAATGGCGTCACCACCGTCATGCCGGACTAGATCCGGCATCCAGCCGGCGCGCGTCTGCGAGCCGAAAGAACGCATGTCCGCGAAAAGCGGGGTCTTTCCGCGCGATGGACATCGCGCGGCTGGATGCCGGGTCGAGCCCGGCATGACGGCAGATGGGAGGGTGCGTCCCTTACCTTCGCCCTTCACGCCCACCTCTCGCTTCGCGTCACGCGGAAACGGCCGGCGCGGTGCCGCTGTGTCTCCCTCACCTGCGATTTCTGGCACTTACGCCTTCGGCCTAAGATGCCGAAATCGCTTCCTCTCCCGCGAGGGGAGAGGCGTGGCCGGCGCTGCGATTGGGGGCACCCCCCTCTGTCGGCTCCGCCGACATCTCCCCCACAAGGGGGGAGAGAGCGGACGCCGCCCTCTGACACTTCGTGACTGACCGGCCTTTCGCTTAAGCTCAAGGCGTTCGTTGCTGCAATCGATGCACCGGATCGATTGCTCGGCTACGCCGACCACTCCTCACCCCCCACAATCCAACAACCGAAAGGAACGAGGCCATGGTGGCGCAGAAGGGCAAGGACCTGCTGTTGAAGGTCCATGACGGTGGCGGGTATGCGACCGTTGCGGGGTTGCGGTCGAAAAAGCTCGCCTTCAACGCCGAGACCGTCGACGTGACGGATGCCGAGAGTGCCGGGCGCTGGCGCGAGCTGCTCGGCGGGGCCGGCGTGCAGAGGGCGTCGCTTTCGGGCAGCGGGCTCTTCAAGGACCAGGCCTCGGATGCGCTGGTGCGGGCGGCGTTCTTCGACGGCACGATCCTTGCCTGGCAGGTGGTGATCCCCGATTTCGGCACGGTTTCCGGCCCCTTCCAGATCACCACGCTCGAATATGCCGGCGCCCATGACGGGGAGCTGACCTTCGATCTGGCGCTCGAATCGGCGGGGCAACTCGCCTTCGGGGCGCTCTGATGGGGGCTTCGATGAGAGGGGGCGTGACGGTCCGCCGGGCGAACCGCCATCGCGGCGAGGTCGAGGCGATGATCGACGGCGAGAGGCGCATTCTCTGCCTGACGCTCGGGGCGCTCGCGGAACTGGAGACGGCCTTCCGGGCCGAGAGCCTCGCAGGCCTCGCCGGGCGGTTTTCCGAGGGGAAGCTGAAGGCGGAGGACCTGATCCGCATCATCGGCGCCGGACTTCGCGGCGGCGGCAACCGCTTTTCCGACGAGGAGGTGGCCGAGATGGCGATCGACGGGGGTGTCGGCGCGACGGCGGCGCTCGTCCGCGACCTGCTGACGGCGACCTTCCTCGACGAGGAGGGTAAGCGCCCGGAGCGCTGAGAGCCGCAGGCGAGGGGACGGAGAGGGCCGCGACGGTCGCCTTTCCCTGGCGGGCGGCGATGCATGCCGGCCTCGGCCT
>DATGWU010000089.1:0-9160 GCA_035299345.1 Rhizobium sp. | reverse complement strand
CTTCGGCGCGGCAGCCGGGTCAGCGGCCGGAGCCTGCGCTCCGACGACGTTCAGGAGGGAGTCATTGGTCTGCTTTTCGAGGTCGCGGGCAACGCCGGCCGTCCAGATATCGGCGGCCTTCATCAGTTCGCGCGTGGCGATCGGTCCATCCTTCAGGAGCTTCTTGCCTGCATCGCTGCTGTAGAAGTCCGAAATCACCTTCAGTTCTTCGGCCGTGAAGGCCTTGGCATAGACCATTGCCGCTTCCTTCTCCAGGTCGCCACGGCGGGCGGCGAGCGAGAGCGCCTGCTTGTCGACCTCTCCGTAGATCTGGTCCTGCAGGTTCGGATAGGCCTGGATCAGTTGCGTCTTGAGGCGGTCGGCGACAGCCGGCAGGATGTTGTCGAAACGGTCGGTGACGCCGAGGACGGTGATCGCCGTCCGTGCGGCCTGCAGGTGCTCCGGAGAAATATCCTGCGCCTTGGCGGAGGTGCCGAGCATGAGCCCTCCGAGAATGACGGCGGCAGACGCAAGACGGCCGAAACCGGAATACTTGATCATGAAATTCAATGCTCCTGTCTAGTATTATGCCTCAAGCACACGCGCGCCGGTCGGACCAGCGATGATGGCGAGCGTTGCCAGATTGATGAACAACCCGTGTTCGACGACGCCGGGAATGGAATTCAGTTCTCTCGCCAAGGCCTCTGCATCAGGAATGCGGCCAAAAGATGCGTCGACGATGAAGTGTCCACCGTCCGTTTTGAAAAGTCCGTCGCCGGAAGCGCGCATCTTGAGTTCGCCGGAAAGACCGAGCCTGGAGGCGGTCTTTTCGATGGCGATGAGGGTAGCGGCCTGGCCGAAAGGATTGATCTCGATGGGCAGCGGAAAGCGGCCGAGCGTATCGACGACCTTGCTCTCGTCAGCGATGACGATCATGCGCTGCGAGGCCGCAGCGACGATCTTTTCCCTGAGAAGCGCACCGCCGCCGCCCTTGATGAGCCGCAGCCGTCCGTCCACCTCGTCGGCACCGTCGATGGTGAGGTCGAGTTCGGGAAGCTCGTCGAGCGATTTGAGCGGCACGCCGAGTTCGACGCAGAGCCGTGCGGTGCGCTCCGACGTCGGAACCCCTTCGACACGGAGGCCTGCGGAGACCTTTTCCGCGAGAAGCCGGACGAACTCTTCCGCGGTGGAGCCGGTTCCGATGCCGAGACGCATCCCGTCGCGGACGTGCTCCAGTGCCGCTGCGGCGGCTTTGATCTTCATTTCGCGGGCGTCCATACGCCGTGAGCTCCAGTCTGTTTCGTCGTGAAGCTGTTTACACGGCTCATGGAACAAACGAAAGCCCCCAGCATGCGGCATCGTGGTTGCAATTCGTCTGTCCATGCCATAACCGGCTCTGAGGAGCACCCCTCGTACCAGCGGAGACCCGGATTGACCGCCCCCATCATCGTCTTCGATCTCGACGGCACCCTGATCGACACTGCACCGGACCTGATCAGCAGCCTCAACCACACCATCGCCGCCGCCGGGCTCGCCCCCGTCGGCTATGAGGACGTCACGCACCTCGTCGGGTACGGCGCGCGCGTGATGATCGAGCGTGCCTTCCGGCTTCGCGACGTGCCGGTGACGCAGGAGGATTTGGGGCCTCTGCTGGACCGCTTCATCGCCCATTACAAATCTGAAATGCCCGGAGAGAGCCGACCTTTTCCCGGACTTGCGGAGGCGCTTTCGAGACTTGCCGAGGCCGGCTACGGTCTCGCCGTCTGCACCAACAAGATCGAGGAACTGGCGATCCCGCTGATCGAGAAGCTCGGCCTTTCCAGACATTTTTCGGTGATCGCCGGCGGTGACACGTTTGCGGTCCGCAAGCCGGACGCTGGCCATCTGACCGGCACGATCGAAAAGGCAGGCGGCGATCCGCGGCGCGCCATCATGGTCGGAGACAGCATCAACGACGTGCTCGCCGCGAAGAACGCCGGCATTCCGTCGATCGTCGTGCCGTTCGGCTATTCTGACAAGCCGGTCGAGGAGCTCGGCGCGGACCGGCTCATCAACCATTTCGACGAGCTGACGCCCGCCCTCCTCGAGGAGATGCTTGCGGGGAGATGACCTCCCCGCAGGTCGCGATCAACTGCGGGCCGAACGGGCTTCGCTCGTGACCGCGAAGGCCTTGCGGGTATATTCGTCGCGCCCGTAGACGTCGTCGAAATACTCGATGACACCATCCTTGTTCGGCCACGCCGTGAAATACGAGACATAGACCGGGACCTTCTGCGGCACCTGGACCGCGCGGTTCTGGCCGGCGGCTATCTGCGCGCCGATGTCCTCGACGGTCGTCCCCATCACCGCGGCGGCCATCCGGCGTGGCTCCGCGAGACGCACGCAGCCATGGCTCAGCGCCCGCATGTCACGCTTGAAGAAGCTCTTCGAGGGCGTGTCGTGCATATAGATCGAGTGCGCATTCGGGAACAGGATCTTCAGCTCGCCGAGCGCATTGTCGCTTCCCGGCGGCTGGCGGACGTCGACATTGTGCGTCGAATTCCAGTCGACGGCGCTCGAGGAAACCTTGCGGCCGCCATAGCTCACTTCGTAGCCCAAACGGTCGAGGTAGCCGGGGTCCTGGCGCAGCTTCGGCAGCATCTCGTTGATGATGATCGACTTCGGCACGCCCCAGTACGGATTGAACTCGACGGTCTCGATCTGGTCGTTGAAGAAGTAGGTCTGGTTCGCCTTGGAACCGACCACGACCCGCATCGACAGTTCCGGACGCCCGTCGTTCACGTAGTAGGCCGTGAAGGCCGGCTGGTTGATGAAGACGTAGCGGGAGCCGAGATCGGCGGGCAGCCAGCGCAATTCCTCCATCGCCACCACGAGCTTCTCGATCTTGGCGGCATTGCTGTCACCCATCAGCGTCCGGATGGTCGCCTTGCCGACGACGCCGTCGGGATGCAGGCCACTCTCCTTCTGGAAGCCTTCGACGAGCGCCACGAGTTCCGGCGTGTATTCCGGCGTCCCTGTATAGGCGGCGAGCGTCGCGGCATGCTCCGTCTTCAGCACCTCGGAGGCCCGCACCTTGATCGCGGCGATGACGTTCGCAAGTTCGGGATTGCTGACGCCCGGCTTCAGGAGTGTGCCCGGAGCAATCGTGATCGTCTGGGACGGATCGCTCTGCTCCGCCTTGAGACGGACGAGTTCCGCCTGCAGCGCCTGGAACTGCGGGTTCGCCGGCATGCGGCTCTTGAGATAGGCGCCGACATCGGGGCTAAGCCGCATCATGTTGAGAAGCGGCTTGAAATTGACCGCCTTGCGCTTGATGTCGTGATAGCCGGAGAGCTTGTTCGGATCGACGCGACCGCGAACCGCGTCGCTGACATAGGTCAGCGCCTTGATCGACATCGAAAGTTCGAAGGCCATGAGCTCGCGCTGACGGGCAAGAGCGTCTGCATCCGCAGCCGCTTCGGCCGGTGCCGCGACCAGATAGTCATCGGGGACCAGTCCGGCGAGGTCCGCCTCGGCGAACGCGGCAAGCGCAGAACGGGCACGTTCCGATATACCGTTTTCACTCACCCAGATCAGCGGACGGCCGGCATTGTAATAGGCCTCGACGGCGGCGGCGATGTCGTCAGACGCACGCAGCTTCGTTTCGGAGAGCAGCCGGCGCTGTTCCGACTGCGGATCGACGGGCGCGATGCTCGCGGTCGTCGAAGCGTCGGAACCCGCGACGACCTCAGGCTGAGCGGCCGCCGTGGCGGGCGCGGCGATCGTCACCGGGCGCGTCGCTTCCGGCTTGTAGGTGTAGTAGCGCGGCCCGCTGACCTTCGGCAGCGGTTCGGGATCGGCCACCGGATCGGAGACGCCGGGAAGACGCCGGCCGAAGAAGGTATCGTTGCCCCGCTGACGATTGTCGGCGCCCGGACCGCCGCGCAGCATTTCGAGCAGGGTGATTGCGGCCGCAGGGCGAGGCGCGGTGCTCATGGCCGTGAACGCAGCAAATACCGCCGTCAGCGCAATGGTCTTGTATCGGGTCATTCGTTCTCTCAATTTCCAGTCAGGTGCTGCGGCAAGCCGGATTCGCCCATGATCGACGTTTCGCGGACGACTAGCCCAACGGCTCTCCGTTGAAAAGGTCGCGCGGGCTCGTCAGGGCCGTCGGCCCCGTAAAAATTATGTGACTGCCCGCACGGCGTTCCGGGGAAACGACGCGTATTCTAATCGAATATATCGTTAATTTTTCCCAAACAACCGACCGGACCGGGTCGTCACCGCCGCACAGCCGCAACCCTGAATGGAAATCGCGGGAAGCCGTGGTCACGGTCGCCTTTCAAATTTGCGTCAGGCGATTGCGCCCGTGAAGCACCGGACTAGATTAACATCTGAAGAACGCGACTATCTCCGGCAAGAAGGTGTGAGCGATGACGAAGACGCGCACGGAAACCGATACGTTTGGCCCTGTCGAAGTGGCGTGTGACCGCTACTGGGGCGCCCAGGCGGAACGCTCGCGCGGCAATTTCAGGATCGGCTGGGAAAAGCAGCCGCTGTCGATCGTGCGGGCGCTCGGCATCGTCAAGCAGGCGGCGGCACGTGCCAACATGGCCCTCGGCATCCTCGATCCGAAGATCGGCAATGTCATCGTCGAGGCCGCGCAGGAGGTGATCGACGGCAGGCTCGACGACCACTTCCCGCTCGTCGTCTGGCAGACAGGGTCGGGTACCCAGTCCAACATGAACGCCAACGAGGTGATCTCCAACCGGGCGATCGAGATGCTCGGCGGTGTGATGGGCTCGAAGAAGCCGGTTCATCCGAACGACCACGTGAACATGAGCCAGTCGTCGAACGACACCTATCCGACGGCCATGCACATCGCCTGCGCAGAGCAGATCGTCCACCACCTGATTCCAAATCTCAAACATCTGCACCAGGCCCTTGATGCCAAGGCGAAATCCTTCGCCCATATCATCAAGATCGGCCGCACCCACACACAAGATGCCACGCCGCTCACCCTCGGACAGGAATTCTCCGGCTATGCGGCTCAGCTCGCCTCGGCGATCAAGCGGATCGAGCTGACGCTGCCGGGTCTTTACGAACTTGCGCAGGGCGGCACCGCCGTCGGCACCGGGCTCAACGCCCCTGTCGGTTTCGCCGAGAAGGTGGCGGAGGAGATCGCGGCGATCACCGGCTTGCCCTTCGTCACGGCGCCGAACAAGTTCGAGGCGCTCGCTGCGCACGACGCCATGGTCTTCGCCCACGGCTCGATCAATGCCGCCGCCGCCGCTTGTTTCAAGATTGCCAACGACATCCGCTTCCTCGGCTCCGGGCCGCGCGCGGGGCTCGGCGAACTGGCGCTGCCGGAAAACGAACCGGGCTCGTCGATCATGCCGGGCAAGGTGAATCCCACCCAGTCGGAGGCACTGACCCAGGTCTGCGCCCACATCTTCGGCAACCACGCGGCGATCACCTTTGCCGGCAGCCAGGGCCATTTCGAGCTCAACGTCTACAATCCGATGATGGCCTACAACTTCCTGCAGTCGGTGCAGTTGCTCGGCGACGCGGCCCGCTCGTTCACCGACAATTGCGTCACCGGCATCGAGGCGCGTGAGGACAACATCAAGAAGGGCGTCGATAACTCGTTGATGCTGGTGACCGCGCTTGCTCCGGTGATCGGCTACGACAATGCCGCGAAGATCGCCAAGACCGCTCACAGGAACGGCACGACACTGAAGGCGGAGGCGCTTGCAAGCGGGCTGGTCAGCGAAGAGCAGTATGATGCGGTCGTGCGCCCGGAAAAGATGATCGGCCCCTCCTGACCGCGCGCCCTTTCGCGATCCGGAGAGGCCACGGCGGCAGGCGCCCGAGGATGTGCAGGACGCGACGGCACCGCAACCTTAGAATCATTGATCTTTGCGACCGGTGCCCGTAAACCACCGCCATCCCATCCCATCGCTTCCAAGGTTTTCCGAAAATGGCTGACGATCTTTTCCCGCATGGCGAAGACAAGACCCCCTATCGCAAGATTTCCTCGGACTACGTGTCCACGACCACCTTCAACGGCAAGGAAATCCTCACCGTCGATCCTGAGGGCCTGCGCCTGCTCGCCGAGACGGCCTTCGCCGATATCAACCACCTGCTTCGTCCGGGACACCTGAAACAGCTCGCTTCGATCCTCTCCGACCCGGAAGCGACCGACAACGACCGCTTCGTCGCCTATGACCTTCTGAAGAACGCCAATATCGCCGCCGGCGGCGTACTGCCGATGTGCCAGGACACCGGCACGGCGATCATCATGGCCAAGAAGGGCCGCAAGGTCTGGACCGAAGGCGGCGACTACGAGGCGCTGGCGCACGGCGTGCGCGATGCCTACGAGAAGAAGAACCTGCGCTACTCGCAGCTCGCGCCCTTGAAGATGTTCGAGGAAAAGAACACCCGCACCAATCTTCCCGCGCAGATCGACATCTACGAGGAAGGCGAGGACGCCTACAAGTTCCTGTTCATGGCCAAGGGCGGCGGCTCGGCCAACAAGACCTACCTCTATCAGGGCACGCCTTCGCTCCTGACCCACGACCGCATGATCGACTTCCTCAAGGAAAAGATCCTGACGCTCGGCACCGCCGCCTGTCCGCCCTATCATCTTGCGATCGTCATCGGCGGCCTTTCGGCCGAGATGAACCTGAAGACGGTGAAGCTCGCCTCGGCCCGCTACCTCGACGACCTCCCGACCGAAGGGTCCGAATCCGGCCACGCCTTCCGTGACCTCGAGATGGAAAAGGAAATCCACAAGCTCACCCAGCAGATGGGTGTCGGCGCGCAGTTCGGCGGCAAGTATTTCTGTCACGACGTTCGCGTGATCCGGCTGCCGCGCCACGGCGCATCCCTGCCGATCGGCCTCGGCGTCTCCTGTTCCGCCGACCGCCAGGCCGTCGGCAAGATCACCAGGGACGGTATCTTCATCGAGCAGCTCGAAACAGATCCGTCGAAGTATATGCCGGAAGTCGACGAGAAGGCCCTTTCGGCCAACGTCGTGAAGATCGATTTGAACCAGCCGATGAGCGCGATCCTCGGCGAGCTCACGAAGCACCCGATCAAGACCCGCCTTTCGCTCACCGGCACGATCATCGTCGCCCGCGACCTCGCCCACGCCAAGATCCGCGAACGGCTGGAAAAGGGCGAAGGCATGCCGGACTACATGAAGAACCATCCGGTCTACTATGCCGGCCCGGCAAAGACCCCCGTTGGCTATGCATCCGGCTCCTTCGGCCCGACGACGGCCGGCCGTATGGACAGCTACGTCGACCAGTTCCAGTCGTTCGGCGGCTCGATGGTGATGCTCGCCAAGGGCAACCGTTCGCGTGCGGTGCGCGAGGCCTGCAACAAGCATGGCGGCTTCTACCTCGGCTCGATCGGTGGCCCGGCCGCGCGCCTCGCCAAGGACTGCATCAAGAAGGTGGAGGTTCTGGAGTATCCGGAACTCGGCATGGAGGCCGTCTGGAAGATCGAAGTCGAGGACTTCCCTGCCTTCATCGTCACCGACGACAAGGGCAATGATTTCTTCCAGGAGTTCAAGCTCGACTGAGAATACAACCGGCAGAAATTAACGGCGGAGCGTCAGACGGCGCTTCGCCGTTCTTTATGCAAATACGATATACAAGCAGTATCAGCGCTTTAAAGAAATTCCTCAAATACCATTCAACAAGAAACCCGACTATAATTGGGGCTCGCGGAATTAAGCATTTCCAAACAGTTGAAGTTTATCTTAACAAGACGAATCAGGGGACTTGGAAAGGGGGATTTCGCGATGAACACGGGCGTGACGCCGAAGGCGCCGGTTCCGGACATCGCCGCGCAGATTACCTACGCCATGCGCACCATGGGCGTGGCGCCGATCCCGCGTAACTACGAGCTTTTTTACGAAGCCTATATCGGCTCCAATCCTGCCCTGACGCGAGACCTCTCCGCGCTCGGCAGCAAGGCGACGCAGGAAGAACTCGACACGCTCGGCGAACAGTATTTCGGGCGCCACCACCAGTCGCGCATCATGGAGAATGTTCACAGCCGGATCGTGACGGAGCTCGACGGTCTGCTGGGACTGCTGAAGCAGGAGCAGAGCTCGCTCGAGAGCTACAACAAGCTGCTCGGCGAGACCTGCACCCGCATCAACACCAAGAGCAAGAACAGCGCCGAACTCCTGCGCAGCGCAATCACGCTCCTGCAGGAAGCGACCGGCGACACCATGGCGCACGGCGAGAAGACCGTCGAGAGCGTCGAGCAGAAGTCGCAGGAAATGGCCGAGGTCCGCAAGGAACTCGACGAATACAAGCGCATCGCCAACACCGATTCGCTGACACGCATCGCCAACCGTCGCGCCTTCGACGAGAAGCTTGCGGCGATCTATGACGGCAGCTTCAACCTGCCGCTGACCGGCCTCGTGCTGGCCGACATCGATCACTTCAAGAAGATCAACGACAGCTATGGTCACCCTGTCGGCGACAAGATCCTCGCATCGGTCGCGACCGTCATCCGCACGAATGTCCGCAAGGACGTCTTCGTATCCCGCACCGGGGGCGAGGAGTTCGCGATCATCGTCGACGGAAACACGCCCGACGAGATCATGCAGATGTGCGAGCGCGTCCGTCAGGCGCTGGAGCTGACACCGTTCAAGAATTCCAGGACCGGGGTCAATTACGGACCGATCACGCTCTCTCTCGGTCTGTGCATGGCGAACGCTGCCGAGGATCCGGGCGAACTCTACGCGAAGGCGGACATCGCCCTCTATTGTGCGAAGAATGCCGGCCGCAACTGTAGCCGGCAGTTCGAGGACGGCATGAAGAAAGACTTCACCAAGAGCTGGCTCATCTATCGTCGTTGACCGCCTACCACATCGACCCGGCGGCGCGCGCCGGCCATTCCCGGTCATAGGTATCCTTGTCGAAATCCGCTTTCGCCGCCTGCAGCATGTCTCCGGGTGTCGGAAGGCTTTTCGGATCGACAAAGCGGTCGACGTTCCAGAGATCCGCGCGCATGACGGCGCGGGCGCACTGGAAATAGACCTCTCCGATGGTGACGACCACGACGCTGCGCGGATGCTTGCCCTCCATTTCGAAACTGTCGATCAGTGCCTCGTCCACCGAAACCACGGCCGTGCCGTTCACCCGCACCACACTGTTCGAGCCCGGGATCAGGAACATCA
>DATGWU010000088.1:0-4583 GCA_035299345.1 Rhizobium sp. | reverse complement strand
GGTCAGGTGCTGCACAGCCCCGACATGGTCTCGGGCATCGTCGTCCTGTTTTCCACCCTGTTTCTCTTCTATGTCGCACCGGACCTCCAGGTGAAGATCGACCGGCTTCTGGACGAAGCGGCGCAAATCTACACGCGTCCTTTCGCCGACGTCTGGTACCGCCTGAGCACCATTGCCGCCGATGCACTCCTGACGACGGTGCTGCCCATCCTCTGCATCACGATCGCCGCCATCCTCGCGACCAATGTGGCGATCACCAGGGGCTTCGTCTTTTCGGCCAAGCCGCTCGAACCGGACTTCGCCCGCATCAATCCCGCATCGGGCCTGAAACGGATCGCCTCGTTGAAGAGCGTCGTCGACTTCGGCAAGGCCCTCTTCAAGGTTGCCGCTCTCTCCATTGCTTTCGCCGTGGTCTTCCATACGGGACTGGGAGCGCTGTTCCAGTCGCCGGCCTGCGGGTTTGCCTGCCTGCACGCGACGTCGCTCTCGATGTTGAAGACCATCGCGGCGATCGCGATTGCCGCCTTCATTGTCATGGGCGTGGTCGACGTCTTCCTGCAGCGCTGGTTGTTCATGCGCGAGATGCGCATGACCCGCTCGGAGAGCAAGCGCGAACACAAGGACACGGAAGGCGATCCGCTCATCCGGCAGGAGCGCCGCAAACTGGCGCGGCTCCTCGGAACGACGAAAACCGGTCTCTCCAGCGCCGTGTTGCTGATCGGAGAGGAGGGAGAGGCGTCCGTCGGCATTCGCTATGTCCGCGGCGAGACACCCGTCCCCATCGTCGTCTGTCGCGCGGCCGGCCCGGCAGCCGCCTCGATGCGTGCGCAGGCGCGAAGCCGGGGCATCCCCTTCCTCGCCGATCCGGACCTCGCCGCAGCGCTTAGCAAGACGCCCGTCGGCACGCCGGTTCCCGACCGGCTGTTCCAGGATGTGGCGAACGCCCTTGTCGCAAATGGTCTGATTTGAATGTTACAGCGCCGGAGGACCCTTCACATGTCGGAATTGCCGCCGCCGAAACGATGGTCGAGGCCAGTGCTTGCCGCCTTCCTCCTGGCGTCTACGATGACGCAGGCGAGGGCAGAAGAACCGTTTCCACCGGTTCTCGACGAAGAGACCGGTCAAGTCTGGATCGACAGCGGCTATATCGAGTTTCTGATGTCGCCGCCCGCATACCCGCCACCGCAGGCTCCGGGAGTGCTGGTCGTCCCGGATGCGGGGGCATACCTGCCGCGGCAACTGGTGGAATACAGCACCCAGGAGGCGCCCGGGACGATCGTCATCGATCCGGACCGGTATGTGCTTTACTACGTCATGCCCGGCGGCCAGGCGCTCCGCTACAGCGTCGGCGTCGGTCGCGAAGGCTATGGCTGGCATGGGACCCAAACGGTGCGCCAAAAACGCGTCTGGCCCGAATGGCGTCCTCCGGCCGACATGCGGGCGAGGCGACCCGACCTCCCGGCCCACATGGCCGGCGGACCCGAAAATCCGCTCGGCGCACGCGCGATCTATCTCGGCGATACCCTCTATCGAATCCATGGCTCGAACGAGCCGGAAAGCGTCGGCCGGTCCTCGTCATCGGGGTGTTTTCGCATGACAAACGACGACGTCATCGACCTTTACGAGCGGGTGAGGGTGGGCGCCAAGGTCGTCGTGCTCTAGTGTCGGCGGCACCCATCCGCTGCGTCATCTAAACTGACAGCTATCTGAGCCAATGGAGGGAACGCCGGTGCCCCGATTTCTTGCCGTTTACACGATGAAGCCCGAAGACCTCGCATCATTTCGAAGCCTGCCCAAAGCCCAGCAGGATGCCGTCGATGCTGCGGGCGTACCCCAGTGGGTCGCGTGGGAGGAGCGGAATGCTGCGTCCATCCTCGATCGCGGTGGCATGGTGGGCAAGACGACGCGCGTGACAAAGGACGGTGTGGCCGAAGCCACAAACCCATTCTGCGGCTATCTGGTCGTCGAGGCGGAAACCGCCGATGCCGCCGCACGACTGTTCCAGGACCACCCGCACTTCACCGTATTTCCGGGTGACGGCGTCGATATCATGCCTTTTGTAACCTGAATTCCGTTGCCGAGTATCACCCACCGCCGCCTACGTTATCTCGGCTCGGCAGTAGCGGACGGTTCCTTCGGGCACGGATCACCTGAATAATTTCGAGGCGAGACTGTTGCATTTGAAAATGGAGTCTGCCCCCGCCGCAATGGCGGGTGGTCTTTCGATCGGATGGCAGTCGTGGCGAGGCGTCCGAGATCTATCTTGACGACCATAGTTATCGATGAGGTGGCAAATGCTGATGACCAAGCGTAAGCCGGCGACGGTCGGCGAAATCCTGACGGAAGAAATCATGCAGCCGCTTGGCCTGACGCAGGCGGCCTTGGCCGAAGCGATGGGCGTCCAGCGTAAGCATGTGAACGAATTGTGCAACGACCGTCGCAACGTGACGGCGGCGACCGCGTTGATCCTGGCGCGCGTGTTTGGTAACAGCCCGGACTTCTGGCTCAACGTGCAGCGGCGCAGCGACTTATGGGAGGCCATGCACAGCCCAAAGGAACTAGCGCGGATCGAGCGCGCGAAGCCGCTGGCCACAGCGGCATAGCCCGAAAGCGCCTTCAGGCTGACTGCACCGCTGAGCTGGGCGTTTCGCACCTGAGATCGCCCCAGATTGATCGACCGAAATCAATCACCGAACAGAATGGCGCCATAGTCGGTGGCGCCATGCAGGACATGGACAATAACCACCTTCGTGTTTTCGACGCGGTAGAAGATCAGATAATTGCCATGAACGCGCCGACGGATACCATAGCGTTCGTAGCGAGGGACGACGCCGAAGCCGTTCGGACTTTCGACGAGTTCCTCGCACTTGCTCCGCAGCTCCCGTACGAGTGACAGGGCGCGCCGGGGATTGTGCTGTGCGATGTAATCGGCGATCTGCTCAAAGTCATTTTCCGCCTCATTGGAAAACTCAAGGGTCATGCCGATTTTTCGGCCTGATCGGCCATCGCACTGTATTTGGCCTCAAGCCGCTCAAAGACATCGCTCGCTGGCTTCGTTCGGCCAGCGTCAGCATCGGCAATGCCACGCATAATGGAGGCATCCAGCGCCGCAAGCCGAGTCTCGCGGTCCTGGACCAGTCGCACACCTTCCCGCAGGACTTCGCTTTTCGAGCCATAACGACCTGTGTCGACAAGTTGCTGGATATAGCTTTCTAGCTGCTTTCCCAAATCGGCACTGATCATACGGTCCTCCATCGAATGTGGTGAAGCCAAGATAGGTTGTTTATCAACTATTATCAATCTTGCTGACGATCGTACGCCGCTGCTTGCGCCACAGCCAAAGGCCGACATTGGAGAAGCTAACCCAAGTGCATCATGTCGCCTTCGAGGGTAGGGGATCAGGCGCTTGCCTGCAAATGGGCGATGAACACCTCGGCTGGTGTCTTGTATCCAAGGCATTTGCGCGGCGTCGCGTTGAGGTGGCGCGTGAGCTTAATCAGGTCAGTTTGTGACACAGTCGCCAGGTCGGTATCGCCTGGCAGAAAGCATCGGATGCGCTTATTGCTGTTCTCGACGGTACCTTTTTGCCAAGGCGCGCTGGGGTCGCAGAACCAGCTGGGCGCACCGATCCCATCTTCCAAAGCGCTGAAGCCGGCAATCTCGGTACCGCGGTCAAATGTGAAGCTCCGACGTGCGAATTCTGGTAAGGGGGAGAATGATCTGATGATCTTGTCCATGATCGGACGTGAGTGCCGGCTTGGGTTCTTGATCAGCACGATGTAGCGGCTCTTGCGCTCAACGAGTGACGTGATGTTCGCCTGGCCGAATGGACGTTCAAAGATGAGGAGATCACCCTCCCAATGTCCAAACTGCAATCTGCTTCCAATGAT
This sequence comes from Rhizobium sp., assembly GCA_035299345.1. GTDB lineage: Bacteria > Pseudomonadota > Alphaproteobacteria > Rhizobiales > Rhizobiaceae > Allorhizobium. Next base: position 693 of record DATGWU010000088.1, on the reverse strand, counting down.
ATCAGGCCGTTGTGAGATTCGCTGTGCTGATGGAAACGCTCCATCACGCGGCTTCCTGGACCGCAACGGACGACGTTTGCGGCGCGCTTCCGACAGATATTCATACAGGCCAAGGCGGTAATCCTCCTTGCCATAAATGAAGCGGTAGATCGTTTCCTTGCAGACACAAACCATGCATATGCCGTCAGACAGCAGGCGCCCGGCAATCTGTTCCGGTGACCAGCGGGCCTTCAACCAGCTGATGATCTCTGTGCGCAAATTGGGATAACGCCTCAGTTTTCTCAACCGGCAACGCCGTTCCGTGGCAAGATCATTGGCAAGGGTGCAGTAGTAACCGTCGTAGTCCGGCAGATCGCGATCATGAAATGTGTTGCGCTTGATCTCGCGGTACATCGTCGACCGGTGACGCCCAAGCAGACGCGCCATCTCATTGACGGGCACTTTCGCTGCAATCAGCTGATGAAGGCGTCGACGATCGGCGAGGGTGATTTGCGTATAGCATCTGGACATGCCAAAATCTCCAAAGTGAAGCCATTGAAATTACTGGCATGTCGCACTTGAAAATAGAACGCACCCCGGCACATCCAATGTGGCGGCAGGGTTGAAATGTCCGCCGGTTTGCAAAGTAGAAATGTCCGACTGGTCGCCGCACGGCACATCGACCAGCCCCGATCTGAGCGGCTGAACCCGCTT